>JARRLJ010000110.1:1943-11563 GCA_037387025.1 Gemmatimonadales bacterium | reverse complement strand
CCGGTGACACTGTAAGGGTTGCCGCCGGCGTCTACGAAGAACATCCTGTCATAACTCAGCCGGTAGTACTGATCGGTGAACGGGGAGCAGTGATCGATGGAGCAGGCGCCGGAGTCGTCTTGTCAATTCAGGCCAAAGCACTCGTCTCAGGCTTCACGATACGCTCCTCCGGTGCACGCCAGTCCGATGAGCACTCTGGAATCCTCGCCGCCAGGGCAGACAGCCTCGTCATAGAAAACAACCAGTTCGAAGACGTTCTCTTCGGCATCTATATCAAGCAAAGCAACTTCGCCGTCATCCGTGGAAACAAGATCGCATGCAAAGAGGTCGCGATCCCACTTCGCGGTGATGGCATTCGTTTGTGGTACAGTCATGGTGGCCTTGTCGAGGACAATAGCGTCTCAAAATGCAGAGATTTGGTGATCTGGTTTTCGAACAACACGGAAGTCCAGGGCAACGCAGTGTCTGAATCACGGTACGGTTTGCATTACATGTACAGCAACCACAACCGCTTCGAACACAATGAGTTCGTAAGCAACGAGGTTGGCGCGTTCCTGATGTACTCGACCGACGTCGTGTTCCGTGACAACGTATTCGCAGACGCCACAGGACCGATGGGTCGTGGCCTTGGCTTCAAGGACACCGACAGCGTGGTGGCGGTAGGAAACACTCTCGTTCGCAACACCATAGGAATTTTCATTGACAACTCCCCGCAGAGCGTGGGCGTTCACAACCTGTTCTCCGACAATCTCATCGCCTTTAACGAAGTTGCTGTATCGCTGCTTCCCTCAGTCAAGTCGAACATCTTCGAACGGAACACATTCCTCCACAACCTGACACCAGTAACGGTAACAGGGGGTGGGACGGCTGTGGCAAACCGGTGGTTGGATAATTACTGGAGCAGTTATGCAGGCTTCGACGTCGACAATGACGACCATGGTGATAGCCCCTTTGTGTACGAACGGCTGTCCAACGATCTGTTGGCCAAACACGAGGAACTCAAGCTGTTCGACCTGGGACCTGCGGCGGCGTCTCTCAACACCCTGAGCCGTGTTCTGCCACTGCTCCAGCCGATACCGATCGTCATCGACTCGGCACCTCGTCTCTCCCCCGTGCATCACCTTGACGGCAGGCAAGAGCAGCCTAACCATCCCCTTATCGCAGCGGGTTTCTCGGTCGTGGCGGTCTTCGCGGCAGCGCTCGCCCTTCGCTCGCGCACTCCATTTCGGAGCAGATCGTGATCAAGGCGAGCGGCCTCACGAAGCAGTTTGGCAAGAGTGGAGTCTTAGACCAGCTAGATTTTTCCATTCGGCGTGGCGAGCGCGTGGCGATTCTCGGCTTGAACGGTGCTGGCAAGACCACGTTGATACGGTGCCTCCTTGGTCTCACTGGTTTCGAGGGTAAGCTCGAGATCGCAGGTTACGACGTGTGCGACGAGGGTCGTGACGTGCGGGCCTGCACGGGGTACGTGCCACAACGTGCCCCACACTTCGACGGTTCGTTAGCCGAGGTTGTGGAGTTTTTCAGTCAGCTGCGAGACATAGACACTGTCTTAGCTCGGCAGCGGCTGGAGGAGTTTGGCCTGCCACTGGAGGTGCACGGTGAAAAAGCGATTCGGGAGCTATCCGGGGGTATGTTGCAGAAGGCCCTCCTCGCACTTGCACTTGGTGCGCAAGTGCCACTTCTCCTACTCGATGAACCCACGGCGAACTTGGACGCCCGAACGAGAAGCGAATTCGTCCGATCGTTACGTGGGGTGGAAGATGACGTCACAATTCTGCTGGCTACCCACCGCCTTGCCGATGTCGAAGCCGTTGCCGAGCGGCTGCTAGTGCTTCACGGTGGTCACTTTGTGTTCGACGGTCGAATGGCTGATCTCTGGGATCGTGTCGATGCGGAAGTGACGCTTTGGATCAAGGTGTCACCCAAGCTGCGGGACACGGCCGGACAACTGCTGAAGCAACGCTGGAGTGCGCCAGCAGTACGAGCCAACGGAGCAGCGCTGGGTATTCAGGTCGATCGTGGAATAAGAGCGGCAGTCTTGGTGGAACTCCAGAACAGCGGCATACCTGTCGATGATTTCTGGACGGAGTCACCGTCGCTCAGCGAATTGATGGAACGGCTCTTGAGTCGTCCCGTGAAATCGGGAGTGGCGAGATCTCAGGCAGATGTCTAATAGCTCACCTTGGAAACGCACGGCACTCTTCGTGAAGCGTGAACTCGCCGGTTCACTGCACGCACGTTGGTTCCTGGTGTATTCCGTCGTGTTCTTGGCAGGTGGGTTATTGCTGGCCACGTTCGGTATGGACAACACAATCGTCTACGGCTATCGAGGATTCGCTAGGGCTTTTGCTGGCCTCGTACATCTGGCCCTCATGTTCGTCCCGTTGATGTCACTGTTCCCTGCGGCAGCAGCCATTTCTGAGGAACGAGAGAGTGGGGTTCTAGAGTACATTCTCGCCCAACCCGTAGCTGCTCAAGAAGTGTACATAGGAAAATGGGGCGGTATCGCCGTGGCGGTATTGCTGTCTCTCACTGTGGGGTTCGGTGCCGCTAGTTCTGTGGCAATTTTGCGAGGCGTGCCACCCGGCCTCGTGGCCATACTGTTCGGCTTCGTATTGCTACTCTCTCTATGTTTCGTCGCTGTTGGTTTATGCCTCTCCACCGTAACGGCTACTCGGACACGAGCGATAACATTTGGCATCGTGGCCTGGTTCGCGCTCGTAGCTTTGGGCACGCTGGGCGTCATTGTGCTATTCGTGAGATGGGGAATTCCAGAAAACGTGCTGGTGGCGTGGAGCTTCATCAATCCGATTGAAGCTTTTCGAATAGGGGTGGTGAGCGCCCTCGACCCGGATCTCTCTTTGCTCGGGCCAGTCGGCGTGAGCATCGTTGAGCGCTTGGGGAATGGCGGCACCATCGCGCTGGCGGCCGGCACTCTGATAACGTGGGCGATAATCCCCGGAATAGTAGGACTGAACGTCTTCCGGAAAGCTAGCTGAGCGAACTCCGACCGGTTCGTCTAGGCCGCAATCAATCGCCAGATTTGAGCCACTAAGAAGCAGACCACGATTCCCATCAGCAATGGCAAGAGTGTCGCCACGAGCGTCCAATTGGCGCTCTTGGTTTCCTTGTAGATGGTGTAGATGGTCGTGGAACACGGGTTATGAAGCAGACTGAACAGCATGAGGTTCACCCCGGTTAGCGCGGTCCAACCCGCTAGTCGCAACATCGTGCCGGTTGCAGAGGCGGTCTCCTCAAACATCACACCTGGACCTTGTCCGAGACCCTGGGTTCCAAGACTGAGAGTCGTGAGCATTAGAACCGTCGGGATCACAATCTCGTTCGCCGGAATGGCCACTATATATGCAAGCAAGACGACTCCGTTCAGGCCGATCAGTAGCCCGACCGGATTGAGCCATGTAGCTAGGTGCTCAGCGATGCTCACACCACCGATGTTGATATTGGCGGCTAACCAGATGACCGCGCCCGCCGGCATAGCAAACAGAACGGCGCGCCAGAGTACGATCAAGGTTCGATCGATCACAGACGTGTACAGTGTCTGGAGAACCCTCGGGGGTCGATACGGTGGCAGCTCGAGACTGAATGTAGTTGCTTCACCTTGGAGCACCGTACGACTCAGCAGCCATGACGCGAGGAGCATCATGGCCATGCCGAGTACCGCGACACCAACCACGGCGGTGGCTGAAACCAGCCCGGCAACATGTGCCGGAACCAAGGCACCGATGAATATCGACGCTATTAGAATCTGAGTCGGCCACCTACCGTTGCAGAGCGAGAAGTTGTTGGTGATGATCGCAATAAGCCTCTCACGAGGACTGTCGATCACCCTTGTCGACACAACGCCGGCAGCATTACAGCCAAAACCCATACACATGGTGAGGGCTTGCTTACCGTGCGCACCTGCCTTCTGAAACAGCTTGTCTAGATTGAAGGCAACCCGGGGCAGGTATCCGAAATCTTCGAGTAGTGTGAATAGCGGGAAGAAGATCGCCATTGGCGGCAGCATCACGGCGATTACCCATGCTGTCGCAAGGTAAACCCCGTCGAGCAAGAAGCCATCGAGCCACCAAGGCAGTCCGACAGTGGAGGCGAAGTTCTTGAGCGCCGGGTGCACCGTCTCCAGCAGCATGGCTGAAATCATCCGCGATGGCAAGTTTGCCCCAGCTATCGTGATCCAGAAGACAACAGTCAGCACCAGCAGCATGATCGGGAATCCGAGCCAGCGGCTCGTGACTAACCGATCCAGTGTGCGGTCAAAGTCGAACTTCGCCCGCTCCAGGCCCTGCATCGCGCAGCGATCTGCGATTCGCTGGGCTTCCGCGTAAATGCTCTCCGCCAGCGAATCGTGAAAGTCGGGACTCAACTTCCACCTGAGTGCCTGCGCTTTGTCGATGATTCGCGATCGCCGATTGGATTCCCGAAGCGCGGCCCGCGAGCCAGTATCAGACACCGCCGCATCGCTCTGCCGGCTGCCGAGCTCACCAACATCACCAGATAGAACTGCGGCCTGCACCCGCGCATCTGCGTTCAGCAGCCTATTCGCCACCCACCGCGAGTTCGGGAGGTTGGGGTACGCCTCCTGGATCGCTCCAGCCAGGGCGCCAATAGCCCCGTCCACTTCCGGTGGATGGCGCCGCATCCGGTACGGCTTCGTCTGGATCCGGCCGGACGCGACTCCGTCGATCGCATCAACCAAGTCTGCGATACCCTGTCCGCGGCGGGCCACCGTAGGTATCACTGGAACACCGAGCTCTTGCTCGAGACGCGCAGCATCGATACCGATCCCATGTCTCCTTGCTTCGTCCATGAGATTCAAACAGATGACCACACGATCAGTGATTTCGAGAATCTGGAGCACCAGATTGAGATTGCGCTCGAGTCGCGTTGCATCCACGACAGCAACCGTGACGTCCGGCTGTCCAAACAAGATGAAGTCGCGCGCTACTTCTTCATCGGTACTGCCAGCTTGCAGGGAGTACGTGCCCGGCAGATCAATGACCTTGACACGCTTCCCCAGATGATCGTAGCCGCCCTCGGCTCGGGCAACCGTCTTGCCCGGCCAATTCCCGGTGTGCTGCCGCAGGCCTGTTGCCGCGTTGAAGACCGTGCTTTTTCCCGTATTTGGGTTCCCTGCCAGAGCTACCAGATAGTCCCAGCGATCGAGTCTGATTCCCAGCTTGACCAGACTCGCTTCCCTGTGAGCCTCACATCCCACACAGTGGCCGGTGACAGCGGGTACAGCCATACCTAATTCCCTCCCTTGGAGGGATCCCGTTCGACGTAGATCAAGTCGGCCTGTTGCTGCCTCAGTGCGATCAAGGCGCTCCTGATCCGATATGCCATTGGATCGGAGAGAGCCCCCTGCAGCTCGGCCGTGATCACCGTGCCCGGTACGACGCCAAGGTCGAGCAGTCGTCTTCTTTGTGGGCCCTGACATGCGTGCGCGATCTGGACCACCACGGCAGACTCTCCGGGGCTCAGAGAGCTGAGCTTTTCGTACGGACCAACGGCGCGCTCTGTCGGCAGGGGGTGTACCGTGAAGTCGGTTGGTATCGGATCTCCGTGAGGGTCATAGACAGGGTGCCCCATGCTGGCGGCGAGGGCATCGACCTCAGTGGCAGCGAGGCGGTGTTCGCGACGTTCAGCCTCATCGTGCCAGTCGGTCGGTTTCACATTGGTGCGATCCGCCAGGTATCGCTCCCACAAGCGGTGCGTTCGGAGTATGCGGAGCGCGTAGTCCCGACCCGCTGCAGTCAGTTGCAGTCCCTCGTCGCTCGAGTGAACCAACTCCCGTGCCTCCAGTCGGGTGACTAGACGGACAGCGAATGCGCGGGAAACCTCCAACGCGCCAGCCATGCTGTGGATCGAAGCCGTGCGATTCGCATACTCCTCATTGTATGCATGTTTTAGTGCATCCTCGATCCGGACCCGTTCGGTCATCCGCAGCACACGAAGGAGCCGGATGGCCAGGCCTTGGCCTGGCCAGAAGAAGATCAAAAGAGTACCGACGGCAATCGCAAACCAAATCAGTGCAAGTGCAGGATCAACCATAATAGGGCCCTGGCCGGAAGTTAGGTCTCCCTAATATCGATATTTGGGGTCCGAAAATGCAAGTGCCCTCCCTCCCCTGGGAGGCGGGAACCCGAGACAGAGAATATCTTCTGATGCTATGGAACCGTTCCGAATCAAGGCAGTCGAGTCCATTCCCTTCACGAGTCGCGCCCAGCGCGAGGCCGCGCTCCGCGACGCTGGCTACAACCTGTTCAACATTCCTTCCAGCCTGATCACGATCGACTTATTGACAGACTCAGGCACATCTGCCATGTCCGATCACCAGTGGGCTGCGTTGATGGTGGGAGACGAATCGTACGCCGGCAGCCGCAACTACTTCAGGTTCGAGGAGACGGTTAGGCGCATCACGGGATACATACAAGCACGTTATTCCCATGCACCAGGGACGCGTCGCCGAGAATCTGTTGTTTTCCAACTGTGTGTGCTCTGGCGATCACGTGCCCAACAACATCCATTTCGACACTACAAGGGCCAACGTAGAGCACAACGGCGGCGTGGCTGTCGACTGTGTTGTGGATGAAGCCTACGACCCGCTGGCGGAAGTGCCATACAAAGGCAACATGGATCTGGCCAAGTTGGACCGAGTCCTGGACGACGTGGGTCGGGCCCGAATCCCCCTGGTTTTACTCACCATCACCAACAACTCCGGCGGTGGACAGCCGGTTAGCCTGGAGAATGCTGCACAGGTGTCGGACTGGTGCCGCAGAAAGGGAATCCCATTCTTCTACGACGCGTGTCGCTTTGCCGAAAACGCATACTTCTGTAAACAGCGAAGCAACCTAAACGAGGACATATCCAAGATCGCCAGACGCTTCTTCGATATGGCAGACGGGTGTACCATGTCTGCAAAGAAGGACGGTCTCGTAAACATGGGTGGATTCGTCGCATTGAATGATGATGCTCTGACTGAGAAGGTCACGAACATGCTCATTCTGATCGAAGGATTCCCCACTTACGGAGGATTGGCCGGTCGTGACCTCGAGGCAATGGCACAGGGATTGGAAGAGGTACTAGACGAACGCTACTTGGAACATCGCGTCGGACAGGTCCGCGAATTCGGCGAAGCCCTGAGCAAAGCTGGCGTGCCTATTGTATTACCCGTAGGTGGCCATGCCGTATACCTCGATGCACGGCGCTTTCTACCGCACTTGCCACAAGACCAATTCCCCGCGCAAGCGCTAACTTGCGCGCTCTATCTCGAAGGTGGTATCAGAGCGGTGGAAATAGGCGGGCTGATGTTTGGAGAGGCGGGAAATTGGCCGGAACTCGAGCTAGTTCGACTGGCGGTGCCACGTCGCGTGTACACGAAGAGCCACCTCGATTATGTCGCGGGAATAGTGACGAGGCTGTATGAAGACAGGAACTCAATTGGCGGCTTGGAGATCACTTACCAAGCAAAGGTGCTGAGACACTTCACTGCCCGATTGGAGCCACTGTAGGTGGTACCCTAGCCAAGTATCCTGTTTGTTTGTCTGGCCTGTCCCAATCCTGTCCAACACGTGATACATGAAGGAACAACTTGTGAGGCCTAGCATACGGAAACTAGCCACGATGCTAATCTTGATCGGCTGCAGCCAGGGTGCCCCATTCGGTACAGTGCAGCTTGGAGATCTGATCGTAGACGGAGAAGTGGACCCCGATTTTCTCTACATGCAACTCGGCCAGCTCGACCCACGCTTCGAGGCTTGTTACGTGAGAGCGTTACGGGAAGATCGGACTGCCGAGGGAGTAATCGAAATCCATATCCGTGGAAGCAACACAAGCCTCGAGGCGGAGGTGACAGCGAATCAGACTCAGAGTGAGAGCCTGGCTGACTGTGTGGCGGCTGCCGTATCCGGCCTCACGATCATACAACGCGACAGCACGACGCCATGGGATTTCGTAGGAGATTGGTCGGTGCAGTTCCAAATCGTATCAAAGAAATGACGTTGTGAAGTGCGCAAGGCTTGCGCCAACAAGAATGCCGGCGCCTGGACACCGGCATTTTGCTCAGTTGCATTCCGCTGACAGGCTACTCCGAGACCGTACCAGACTCGACCTTACGGACATTCGTAGCGTGGAGACCTTTCGGACCTTCCTCAACTTCAAACTCGACTGGCTCTCCTTCTGCTAGCGTTCGGAATCCGCCGCCCTCGATTGCGGTATAGTGGACAAATACGTCCGGGCCATCTTCCCTCTCGATGAACCCAAACCCCTTCGCACTGTTGAACCACTTCACCTTGCCGTTACTCATGCCGCCCAGCTCCTTCGTCTTGCTGAATGAGACAACCGGCTAACTGACCGGTACGGACCAGAGCCTGGTCCACTCCGGTTAAGGTTCAGCCGTGCCACGGGGTTGTCAATACCGAGTGAGCGGTCTTTGTGGTGTACCCTGACAATGCTATGACGCACTGCGATTCTCTCAACTCCCCGCAATCCACTCATCGCTTCGCCGATTCCGTTATCGACTATACGTGCTATTATTGCAGGTCCGTTGGTCGCACGCCTTGAACCCGCTTTGGAGACCCCGTTGCCACCCCGGCTAAGCAATGGCAAGTACTAGGTGAAGAGTTCACACACTCGCTCAGCGCGTTTACTCCTGTGCCTCACCCTTCAAGTGGCGGTCGCTGGCTGCCACCCAACACAAAACGGCACGACACGCGCCGACCCAGGCCCCTCAACAATCGATCTGCGAATACTGGCCTATAATATTCGGCACGGCCTCGGCATGGATGACAGCGTTGACCTGACGAGAGCTGCCCGAATCATCAACTCGCTCGAACCGGACCTCGTGGCACTCCAAGAGATCGACAGCGTGACAGAACGTACTCGATATACGGACCAAGCCGCGGTGCTTGGGAACCTAACGGATATGCACGCGGTGTTCGGAGACTTCATGGAGTACCAGGGAGGGAAGTACGGGATGGCACTCCTGTCGCGTCATCCCATCGAGCACTTCCAGAACCACCGCTTGCCGGGGAATACGGAGCCTCGGTCAGCTCTAACCGCGTTGGTGCGCCATGCAAGCACAGGCAGAGAGATGCTGTTCGTGGGAATCCACCTCTACAGTACCGCACAAGAACGCTTGGCCCAGGCTCAGACTCTGGTAGACCTCATGAGGGATGCGATAGTACCCGTCATTCTCGCCGGTGACTTCAACTCCACGCCAGAATCGGAAGTGGTCGATCTTCTGCGACATCACTGGCACATTCCCGACAAGGGCGACGATAATCTCACGTTCCCGTCCATCGATCCGGACAGGGAGATAGACTTCATAATGTTCAGGCCACGCACAGCATTCGAGATATTGGAATCGCGCGTGATCCACGAGCCACTGGCGTCAGACCACCGGCCAGTCTTGCTCACGTTGAGACTGTCCATGAACGATGAACTGGGAAAAGAGGCTGCAATCTCGACTGACCGCCACTCACAACAGTGACCGGTCTTGCACACGCCATATTCAAGACGGAGTCATCATGTCATCCATCGACAGAAGAGATTTCATCAAGGGCGGGGCAGGGGCAGCTATTGCCCTTTCCGGGATG
>JARRLJ010000110.1:0-1917 GCA_037387025.1 Gemmatimonadales bacterium | reverse complement strand
GAAAGTCAGGATCGGAATCATAGGAGTAGGACTCAGAGGGACGAGTCACCTAAGGCTATTACTCGACAGAGATGACACCAGCATAGTGGCTCTCTGTGATATCAAGCCTGAAGCGGTGCAGACGGGGGCAAGCCTGATCACCGAGACCGGAGCCCAAAGTCCCGCTGGCTACACCAACGGAGAAGAAGACTTCCGCAACCTAGTCGAGCGCGACGACCTCGATGGGGTCATCATTGCCACTCCGTGGCTGTGGCACACGCCGATTGCAGTTGCCGCGATGAAGTCTGGGAAGGCGGTGGGGGTCGAGGTGCCTGCCGCGGTTACGGTCCAAGAGTGTTGGGACCTGGTAAACACGTCAGAACAGACCGGAATGCCTTGCATGATCATGGAGAACGTCTGCTACCGACGTGATGTGATGACGGTCCTCAACATGGTTCGTGAAGGCGTGTTTGGTGAGCTCATGCACTGCCACGGTGGATATCAACACGATTTACGGGGCATCAAGTTCCAGCCCGGCGCTGAGTTTGGGCCTAGTGGAAGGGATGAGGCAGAGTGGCGCACCCACCACTCGATCACGCGCAACGGGGACATCTACCCCACCCACGGCATGGGGCCATTATCCAAGTGTCTACGTGTCAATACGGGAAACCGGTTCGAGACTCTCACGTCGATGGCCACCAAGTCGCGCGGTCTACACAACTACGTCGTGGCACAGGGAGGTGAAGATCATCCCAACGCCGACATCGAATTCAAACTTGGCGACATAGTCACCACTCTGATCAAGTGCGCCAACGGCGAGACCATCATGCTCAGCCACGACACTAATCTCCCGCGGCCCTACTCGCTCAACTTCCGAGTCCAGGGAACGAAGGGATTGTGGATGAGTGACAATCGATCCGTCTATTTGGAGGGAGTGAGCCCAGAACCTCACCAATGGGAGCCGTTCAGCACTTACAGCGATCAGTACGACCACCCACTTTGGAAACGCTACACCCAGGAATCGGAAGGTGCTGGGCATGGAGGAATGGACTTCTTTGTGGTCCACGCGTTCGTAGAGTCTGTTAAGCGCCAAGCCCCCCCACCAATCGACGTGTATGACGCGGCCGCCTGGAGCGTCATAAGTCCGCTTTCGGAACAGTCCATAGCAACGGGCAGCGCGCCCGCCAGGTTTCCAGACTTTACACGAGGCAGATGGTCAAAGAGGACCAGTTCCTTCGCGGTCAACGACGAGTTCTGAGGAAGAGCGCATGAAAGGCGTTCGGATCGTGCTGCCATCGAGCGTCGCGGATGACTATAGGTAACGCAATCAATCCCTGAGGAGGGTGCCATGATTGAAACCACAACCTGCTCGACTTCTTGCTGCGGTCGGCTGGCATCAGCTAAGTCACTGATGCTTTCGGTTGCTGTGGTAGCGCTCGCGTCTTTTGCGAACCCCACCCTGGCCAACGGGCAGTCAGACAGAGACCAGTCTCAGGGTCCACTGCCATCGATCTCCGACAAAACAGAGGGCATGGAGAGAATCGAGGGTTTCTTCCCTCTGTATTGGGATGCCGAGGCTGGCCAGTTGTGGATGGAGATCAATCGACTCAACACAGAGGTCTTGAACATTACAGGAACGGCAGCCGGTCTTGGTTCCAATGACATTGGAATCGACAGAGGACAGCTCACCGGTTCTCGCATAGTCAAGTTCGAACGAGTGGGACGCAAGATCCTCATGGTGCAGCCAAACTACGAATTTCGGTCATCCAGTGACAGTCCGGAAGAAGTGCGCGCCGTGACGGACGCATTTGCACGGTCGGTGTTGTGGGGGTTCACTGCCGCAGCAGAAGAGGACGGTGCCGTGTTGGTGGACATGAACGAGTTCCTACTGAGAGATGCCACCAACTTCGCGCAACGTTTACGTCCAGGGACATACCG
>JARRLJ010000109.1:1164-7001 GCA_037387025.1 Gemmatimonadales bacterium | reverse complement strand
CTCTTGACGAGTCGGTCACGTATGTCCCGCCGGATGGTTGCGACTACCTCGGGTAGTCCAACGGCGGCGCCCGATCTCCTACCAAGGACCAATATTCGAAGTCGGGGCCCCGCCTCTCCTCGAGCTCTGTGCGCGCCCCCCCGACAATCTCGGGTGCCTCGAACAGATCGACCGCCGTGAATGCCAGTGTCTTTGCAGCAACCGCCGCGTACCCTTCCTTCTGGGCCTCGAGTTCAGCCAGCACTTGATCTCTTCCCGCCTGCGCCACTGGTGCGGCTGTGCCGACCAGTCCAAACGCCAGCGTGAAAGTGAGTGCTCGAAACGCCTTCATCAAGGACTCCTGAATCGGTGCGAGGAAACATATTACACGACCGGCGTGCCCCTGTCAGCTATTGACTTGTCGGCGACGCTCTCGCCAAGCGACCGTATAGTGCACATCTTAGGGTCGGCAGGATCCAGCTCACCAACGTACGATGGGAGTGACTATGGAACGCAGAGCTTTTCTCCAAGCCGGTCTGGCACTTGGTGTCACAGGCGTCGGCGCAGGCACTTCACCTCGAACGGCCTTCTCGCTGACCAGCAGGGTTCAGGCAGACGGCATCATCAGGCTCAGTTCCAACGAACACGCCCTGGGCCTAGCCCCGGCCGCCAGGCGCGCGGTGATTGATGGGATCGCCGAAGCCAACCGTTACCCAGGAGCCAAAAGGCGGGAGCTGACCGAGGCGTTGGCTGAGAAACACGGTGTCTCGCGGGACAGCATCGTACTGGGTTGTGGATCCACGGAGGTACTCCAGGTAATGGTCCAATCGGCGGCAACTCGCAGGGCCACACTCGTCACAGCCGACCCGACCTTCGAGGACGTGTTCGACTATGGAGGACCCGAGGACTACAAAGTGAAACGCGTTCCCCTAGACGAGAGCATGGCGCACGATATCGGACAGATGCAGGATCTAGCAAGCCGCTCTTGGGATCCGGTCCTCGTCTATATCTGTAATCCCAACAACCCTACCGGGACTCTCACTGCGTGCCGGGACGTCGAGGCATGGATAAAAGACGCTCCGGAGAACGTGAAATTCATGATTGACGAGGCGTACTTCGAGTATGTAGATGACGCCGGTTACTGGTCTGCCATGAAGTTGATCGAGCAGCATCCCAACGTGGTGGTGGCCCGCACTTTCTCGAAGATCTATGCAATGGCTGGTATGCGACTGGGATACGGAGTTGCACACCCTGATACTGCCGCGCACCTACGCCGTCTCATGTGTCAGATGAATACGAACGAACTCGCCCTGCGCGCAGCTCTCGCCTCCCTGCGCGACGACGGGTTGGTCGGGCGCAGCCTCGTTGCCCATAACCGGGCAAGAGAGATTGTGTATCGGTGCCTCGAAGAGCTCGACCTCGAGTACCTGCCTACACAGGCGAATTTCGTGATGCATAGGATCAACGGCGAACTGGGCACCTATCGGCAACGCATGAGGGAAAACGACGTATGGGTTGGCCGACCGTTTCCACCCATGCTGACGTACAATCGCTTGTCCTTTGGACTCCCTGAGGAGATGGAGCGGTTCACAGACATCCTGCGGGAGTTCAGAAAGAAGGGATGGGTATAGAGCATTACTAGCGATCGGCTCTAGTCGGTGCTCAAGCCCCGCCAAGTCCTCGGCAAGTACCGAGTCATCTCCCGTCTCGGGGAAGGTGGCTATGCTACCGTCTATCGGGCCCTCGACACAATAGAGGGCATACCGGTGGCCCTCAAGATTCCACACAAGCGACTGTTTACGAAGGACGTGCTGAAGAGCTTTCGGGAAGAAGTCAGGCTGACGGCGAGACTAGATCATCCCAACATCCTGCAGATCAAGAATGCTAGCTTCATTGGCAAGCAGTTCGTCATTGTCTATCCCTTGGGCGAGGGAACGTTGGAACAGCGTCTTCGCAGGCGCATATCGGGGAAGACTGCACTGGAATACGCCGGACAGATGCTGGAAGCGTTGGCCTTCGCCCATCAGCACCGGATCATCCACTGTGATGTCAAGCCTGAGAACTTCATTCTGTTTTCGGACGGGCGTGTGAGGCTGGCCGACTTTGGCATCGCCAAGGTAGTACAGCGAACCGGCCTGCTGAGCGGGAAAGGGACCGGCACGCTGGGGTTCGTGGCACCGGAACAAGCCCTGGGTAAACCCTCACTCCGATCCGACGTCTTCTCAATGGGTCTGGTGCTGTACCGCATGTTCGCCGGTGAGCTTCCCGAATGGCCTTACGAATGGCCGCCGCCGGGATTCACCCGAATTCGACAGCGCGTGAGCACGGACTTCTTGACCTTTCTGAGACGAGCGCTGGAGCTGGACGAGCGAAAACGATACCGCGACGGAATCCAGATGTTGACACGATTTCGACGCGCCAGAGGTCATGCTCTGAGACAGAGCAGGCGACGCCGCAGGAAATCGAGTGCGTCGCGATCCGACTGGAAGGAAGTGAAGCTCCGTGGTTTCAAGCGGCGATATGGAAAATCGCTGGCCACGCGCTCCTCGTGTGCCAAGTGCGGTGGGCCAGTATCGGAGGCAATGCAGCATTGCCCTTGGTGCGGATCGGCAAAGCGGGTCTACCGCGGACCAACCAAGTTCCCGCGTCGCTGCAGGCGATGTGGGCGCGGCGTCAAACTCGATTGGCGCTTCTGCGGATGGTGTTTCGGAGCAGCCATCGGTCCCAGCGACGAACGAGAATACACAGACCGACGTTACACGGCCCGCTGCTCGAATCCATCGTGCAAGCGCAAGCAACTGATGCCGTTCCAACGCTACTGCCCTTGGTGTCGCACAAAGGTGAGGCGCAAGTGGAAGGTCTCAGATGTCGATCGCAAGTGCCAGCGCTGCGGGTGGGGCACCCTGCCTGACTACTGGGGATGGTGCCCCTGGTGCGGCCGCAGGCAATAGCGGTGCAACTCTATCAAGCACGTTGATACCGTCGGCTTGCGGTTAAGACGTCAGACCCGTCGCTAGCTTACCCGGACCAAGTAGATAGTTTTCACACTCACAGCACTCGTGAAACGTCAACCGTATGCCTCTGGGGCATATCTCACGATTGATCGCCAACACAACTGGAGCTCCATATGCGTAGATGGATTCTTGCGACCGCGATGCTCACCTGCGTCGCGTCGAGTCTGCCGGGCCAAGAAGCCGGCCCGCGTCCCATGACTACCGATGACGGTTTGAATATGGTCGGCGTCAGTGACGCGATAATGTCTCCCGACGGGAACTGGGTCTTCTACTCCAAGTCGGAGCTCAACTGGAAGGACAACAAGAGGGAAGACACGTATTACATGGTCCCTGCGGATGGCGGTGAGTCGTTCCAGTACATAGGCGAGGCCGGCGGTAGCTCGTTCCAGTTTTCACCCGACGGAAAGTACCTGTCATTCAAACGTTCCGTGGACGACAAGCAGCAGATCTTTCTGATGCGCACCACCGGCGGAGAGGCAATCCAGCTGACAGAGCACGAAAGCAGCGTAGGATCGTACAAGTGGAGTCAAGACTCTCGGAAGGTCTTCTTCGTCGCATCCGAAGCCCGCAATAAGGAAGACGAGAAGAAACACAAGGACGGGTACGACGAGATCTTCGTCGACGAAGGCCCGAACGGACAGCGAGAGGGCAACTGGAGCAACCTTTGGCAGTTCTCGGTAGACGACAAAGAGGAAGCACGCATCACGGATGAACAATTCATCATCGGGAGTTTCGATATTTCTCCTGACGCTACGCACATCCTGTTCACCGCCCGATATGAGAACCGCAGAAATCAGCAAAACCTGTCGGAGATTTACCTCTTCGATCTGGCAGATTCTACAAGAACCCGTCTGACCCAGAACCAAGCACCCGAGAGCGGCGTCTTGTGGGCACCGGATGGGGAATCGTTCCTTTACTCCGCAGTCAGCTCGGACGAATGGGAGTTGAGGCAAAGCAAGCTGTGGATGATGGATCTCGAAACACGCGAGCCCAGGCTGTTGTCCGGCCTCTATGACGGTAGCATCTCCAGGCCTGCGTGGGCGGCTGACGGGCAATCGATCTACTTCAATGGTCGACAGGGGACCAACTCAAACCTGTACAAGCTCGACGTTAGCTCAGGCACAATCGAACAGCTGACCGCTGTATCAGGCAACTTGAGTGTCAACGCCTACTCGCGAGACCGCTCCAAGATGGTCTATTCGTTCCAGGATTTCGACACGCCCCCTGATCTTTACGTGTCGCCGACCTCACGGCCAGATGCGGTCAGGCTCACGCATACAAATCCATGGGTCGAAACCGACATCGCTCTAGGTAACGCACGAGTCATCAAGTGGCAGAGTACCGACGGCACAGAAATCGAAGGGATTCTGGTACTACCGAACGGATACCAGAGTGGAACACGGCTCCCGTTACTGCTTCATGTACACGGCGGTCCTGCAGGCTCATTTACGAACAGTTTTCGATCCAGCTACCATGTGTGGGCGGGATTAGGGTACGCCCAACTCCTCCCGAACGTGAGAGGAAGCAGTGGGTACACGGACGAGCTGCTGCGTGGGAACATGCAAGACATCGGCGGTGGCGACTATTGGGATCTTATGACTGGAGTGGACTATGTGATCGAACAGGGATACGTCGACTCCACCCGAATGGGGATCAGGGGCTGGAGCTACGGTGGCATCCTTGGCGGCTGGACAATCACACAAACCAACCGGTTCAAGGCGGCGTCATTGGGAGCAATGGTGTCAGACTGGACGTCGGAGTATGGCCCCGGTTTCAACTACGATGTTCGCTTGTGGTACATCGGCGGAACGCCATGGGATAATTCCCAGGAATTTCGACAGAAATCATCTCTCACACATATCAAGAACGTTGAGACACCCACGCTGCTGTTGCACGGGATCAACGACCGTACCGACACGGAACCCCAAAGCATGATGTTCTTTGCAGCCCTTAAAGATCAGGGCAAGACGACCCGGTACATAAAGTTCCCGAGAGAACCACATGGATTCCGCGAGCCACGTCATCAACGCACGCGGGACATCGAGGAAATCGGGTGGATACAGAAGTACGTCTTGGGGATCGAATGGACGCCGTGGGAGCGCACGGATGAAGAGGAGGACAAGGAGAGTGAGAAGGTGGTGACTGAGGGCAGAGGACGCGGGACTGTGCTGCCGTGATCACGGAGGAGCCGGGTTCTAGGTGATGGCACTGCTCAAGTCGGAACGGCTCAGAAAGCAACTTTCGTTGCTGGATGTGTACCTGGTCAGCACTGGTGCCATGTTCAGTTCCGGCTTCTTCTTGTTGCCGGGCTTAGCGACGGACTGGACAGGTCCATCCGTAGTGCTAGCGTACGCGATTTCAGGCCTACTGATCATGCCGGCGATGCTTAGCCAGGCTGAACTGGCAACCGCTATGCCGCGAGCGGGAGGTGCCTACTACTACCTGGACAGGACACTGGGCCCTCTGGTTGGCACCATGGGCGGCTTTGGCGCCTGGTTCGCCCTGATGTTGAAGAGCGCTTTCGCGCTCATTGGGATCGGAACGTACCTAGCGCTGTTCTTTGACATTCCGTTCAAGCCCATCGCTATCGCGTTTGCCGTCATCTTCAGCATCTTGAACATCCTCGGAGCCAAGGAGTCGACCGGGCTGTTGCGGTGGTTAGTCTTCGGGCTGCTCACGATCCTCGCTTTGTTCGTAGTGGACGGGTTGGTAAATGTGGCATCTAATGGCATAGCAGAGACCGGCCGCACCCAGTTTACTCCCTTTCTGGAACACGGAGTCGATGGCCTAATCGGCACGGTCGGTTTGGTCTTCGTTTCCTACGTGGGCCTCACTCAAGTTGCC
>JARRLJ010000109.1:0-1142 GCA_037387025.1 Gemmatimonadales bacterium | reverse complement strand
GGTCAAGAACCCGGATCGCAACATCCCGCTAGGAATGGCTCTCTCCTTGGTGAGCGTCGCGAGTATCTACGTGATTGGCGTCGCCATCATGGTGGCGATACTGGGTTCAGAAGCTCTAGGACAACCCAGCCTCACACCGGTAGCAGACACGGCAGAAGAGATGTTCCACTGGCTGCCACCCCGTGTGGGTGAGTTCCTCCTGGTGGGAGCAGCCGTCGCCGCCTTTGCATCAATGTCGAATACGGGCATCTTGGCGGCATCGCGCTACCCATTGGCCATGGCCCGCGACCACCTGATCCCGAAACAGTTGGCGCAGCTGGGACGGTTTCGTACACCAGTGTGGTCCATCATTCTGACTTGCTCGTTACTCGTCCTGTTCCTGCTAATCCTAGACATACGAGGTGTAGCTGAATTGGCGAGTGCGCTTCAGCTCACACTATTCGGTTTGCTCAACATCGCGGTCATAGTCATGCGTGAGAGCCACATTGAGAGTTACGACCCTGGTTTCCGCTCGCCGCTATATCCGTGGGTACAACTCGTTGGAATTGTGGCCCCTCTGATTCTCGTGGCGGAAATGGGATGGTTGCCATCGTTGTTCACGATGGGTGTGTTCGCAGTCAGCGTTGGGTGGTACACCTACTTCGCGCGTGGCACGCTGGCCAGGGATGGTGCGATCTATCACGTCTTCGAGCGACTAGGCCGGCGTCGCTTCTCGGGGCTGGACCGCGAACTCAGAGATATAATGAAGGAAAAAGGTGCGCGCGCAGCGGACCCATTCGACGAGGTCGTGGCGCGCGCCTTCGTAATTGACCAACAGTCACATGCCGACCTAGACACGACCATCCGCGAAGCGGCAAGGCTACTGCAGCTACGTGTTCCGGCGGACACTTCTCAACTCATCGAAGGATTCAGTCGCGGCATAATGGGAGGGGCCACGCCGGTTTCGCACGGTGCAGCCCTACTCCACATGCGGCTGCCGGACTTCGACTCATCCGAGCTCGTGCTGGTGCGTTGCGGAGGCGGTCTACGAGTTGAAGCGGTCGATAGTGAGATGGCCCGGCAGTCAGCGGAGAACCCGATTCGAGCCCTGTTCTTCCTGGTGAGCGGTGAAGGAGACGCGGGTCGCCACCTGCGTATCCTGG
>JARRLJ010000108.1:0-14557 GCA_037387025.1 Gemmatimonadales bacterium | reverse complement strand
GTTTGGAGAGTCCCGGTGGTGACCAGGACCGACGGAAACCTGACTTCGAGCGCGCAACTCGAAGCTTGGAGTGAGCCATTCGAAGCTTGAAGTGAGGCACTCCAAGCTTCGAATGAGGCACTCGAACGCCGTTTGCGCGTCGTCCGGAAGCTCGGACAAGCTGGTCCAAGCTTGAATCACCGCATTTGAAGTCTCGCAGCGCGTTCCCGAAGCTTCGAGTGAGCCGATCAAAGCTTCAATCGGCGCGGTCGAAGCTTGAAGTAAGGCACTCGAAGCTTGGAGTGAGCCATTCGAAGCTTGAAGTGAGGCATCCCAAGCTTCAAGTGAGGCACCTAAAACGGGCCTCCGGGGGCGTAACTTCAGTCTCGACAGAGATTTACTGCTGCGGGCGACTCATGAACCACTGCGCCGAGCACGAAGCCCGGCTCCGCTCCCCGTAGCCCCACTATTGGCGGGCCCACTCGAGTACGTGGAGGACCGGCTTCGGCTGCGGCGACCAGGGCGTCGACGTCCTGGCGCGGGCTACGGTACCCCGGGAGAATGCCTCATGGTGTCCCGTTTGCCCCACGGCTCTCCACATGTTCCGTGCATGCTCGTAATTTGGGTACCACTTTCGATTCGTGTGTCCGACCTTCGACGTTACGGACTCATTTGTCATGCGCACACCATTTCTCTTCCTCGCCTTTGTCGCAGTCGCGAGCTGCAATGAAGCGATCGAGTTCATAGAGCCGGATACGGAGGGTCCGACGGGGCCGTCTAACGTGATGGCGACTGCGCTGTCTGGTAGTGAGGTAGATGTGTCATGGGATGCCTCAACGGACAACGTGGGAGTTACGGGCTACGTGGTGCTGCGTGACGGGGTGGAACTGGCGACGGTGGGAGTGACGCAGTACACGGACCTGGGGGTGAGTCCGTCTACGACATACAGCTACACGGTGATGGCGGAGGACGCAGCTGGTAACCGGTCGAGTCCGTCGGTCGCTGCGGTGGTGACGACGCCGGAGTTCGCAGTAGCCTTTCCAGGTAACCAGTGGGAGGTCAGATCGCCGTCCCAACTCGGGATGGACGGCAGCAAACTGGACCAATTGGCTGCGAACATAGGTGGCAGGGGGATAGTCGTGAAGGACGGGTACGTCGTGAAGACCTGGGGTTCGGTCTCGGCAAAGAGCGATTGGGCCTCTGCAGCCAAACCGGTGATCAGCACCTTGCTGTTTTTCGCCGTCGAGGAAGGACTTGTCCCCAGTGTGTACGATCTGATCAGCAACTGGGGATGGGACCTATCGCCGAAAGATCAGAGCATGACCTTCTTTCATCTGGCGAACATGATCAGTGGGTACGCGCGGCCGGAACCACCCGGGGAAGCGTGGGCGTACAATGATTATGCAATCCGACTGTACGGTCTCACGATGCAGGACGTGTTCGACGCTACGCTCGATGCAGCGGCACGGCAGCGTTTTGCCCAGTTGCAGCTGGAGGATGGATCTCTGTTCGGTTCGAGAGGTGGTCTGGGGATCTACACGTCGGTGAGAGACTTTGCGCGAATCGGCTGGCTCTGGCTCAACAGGGGCAATTGGGACGGGAACCAATTGGTGCCGCAGAGCTATTTCGATGCCTACATGAAACCATTGATTCCACCAGATCTTCCACGCACCTCGTCTGCGTCCACAAACGATTACCTAGGGATCGGCACCTATGGGGGTGGTTCGAATCAACTTGCGGAGGGACCGGGGATTTACGGATTCAACTGGTGGTTCAACGAAGAGGCTGGGGGATCGGGTAACCTGACTTGGCCCGACGCGCCCGCCGACGTATTCCAGGCTGCCGGGGGGACCCAGATCGTAATGGTACTTCCGAGTCTGAACGTGGTAGTGGCTGCCATCGGAAATTGGGGTTCGTTTGATCCGGGCAATCCAAACAGTGGAATGAATCAGAACCTGAAGCTTCTAAAGGAAGCCGTAGCTGGTGTTCCGTAACAGTCGTGAATAGCCTTTTGGTTCGGTAATGGCTGATCCCCGGCCAATTCCGCCAAAACCCATCGGCTGCGTGGCTTGCCACGTGTCCCTCTTCTCGACCTGCCCTTCCATAACGGCTTTGAGGAGCTCAATCCTTGAGGCGCGGACCGCGAACGAGCGGCCTGGCTCCCTGGACGTCGGCGCCAGAGTAACCCTGGTAGAGGCTCTCCGCGAGGAATTCCGCGGGGATTTCATCTTCAAGGCGTTCTAAGCCAACGCGGTGTACGAGAGCCGATACCTGCTCGGAACCGCGTTGGCCAGGACTCCCATTGCCAAGTAGCAGATAGAGATCGTTTTCAGGGAAGGTGCCCACCACGTAGCTTACGGGGCAACGGGTAACCGCTCGCAATCGGAATGCTATCTAAAGGATTCTTCATTTTCTTGCTGCATTTTGTTGTCGCCCCGCCACGAACGTTCGATGAAGCAAACATGCATTCGTTGCGGACGCGCATCTCCTCTCTACTTCACCGACGTTTTCCGCCCTCCTCCCACGAATCGTGAAATTTGATCTAACCAACTCTCGGAAGTGGTCTTAGAGCGACGAAGGTCGAACGCGTTACCAAGCGTCTGATTGCCTTCAAACAATGAAGATGTTGCGGAACGAAAATTGATATAGGGTGGAGAAATTTGATCGTAAGTTGGGCACTTTGCGATTCGGCCCAACTGATGATCAACCTTCAGCAGCACCGCCTCTCCGGTGTTTCTGGAGTTGTTGGTTGACGTAGGACGGCTCTCAGGCGGTTACAGAGCCGACACAGGCCGCTTCTCGATTTGCTCAGCGTGCTGCACGTATGAAGCGCCATTGTGTGTCGCAGGTGATCACTAGCCCCTCGGCCGCGACTTTGCGCTCGCCACAGCGCCGTCAACTCGGGGGGAACCCGCAACCGTAGTTGACCGACAAAGGAGGTTTCATGGACAGGCGAGACTTTGCAAAGTTGGCCGCTGCAGCAGGGATAGGATCGATTGTTCCGTGGCGTTTCGGGGCGCGCCCGCTTCGCGCGCAGATCCCAGGCGGAACGTTGCCCCCCGGCGCAGTAAACAAGTTTGTGCTTCCGTTGATCAAGCCGCCTGCAATGCCATCATCGAGCCCAGGCCGGTCCGGCCGACGGGCGAGAGGTAGGTTCGACTTCTACAACATCGCCATGCGCCAGTTCCAGCAGCGTATTCTGTCTCCAGGCCATCCGGAGACAACGGTCTGGAGCTATGGTTCGGTCGATCACCCCGGGACAGTCGCTCAAGGGGGAACGTTCAACTACCCGGCCTTCACCATGGAAACGAGGTTCAACAAGCCGGTGTGGGTCAAGTGGATCAACGATTTGGTGGACGGGAATGGCAATTTTCTTCCGCACCTCCTCCCAGTGGACCAGACGTTGCACTGGGCCAATCCGCCGGGCGGCATAGCCGGACGCGACAAGCGAGGTTCCGATCCGACTCGGTATTTGGGTCCCGTGCCAATGGTAACTCACGTGCACGGCGCACACACTACCGAGGAAAGCGACGGGTACGCAGAGGCATGGTACCTCCCTGACGCCAGCAACATCCCGGCTGGCTACGCGGCCACGGGCACGTTCTTCGACTACTTCAATGGGAAGTATCCACAAACGAGGCACGGTGCTTTCGCCTGGGAGCCCGGAGCCGCAACCTTCCCATACAACAATGACCAGCCAGCCACAACGCTCTGGTACCACGACCATGCGCTTGGCATGACCAGCATGACCAGGCTGAACGTTTACGCCGGACCGGCGGGCTACTGGTTGATTCGAGGCGGTCCCAACGACATGGATCTCGGTTACGTTGCACCCGGTGTAGGCGATAACCCGCTCGGCGAATACACTGAGATCCCTATCGTAATCCAGGATCGGTCGTTCAACGTCGACGGGTCGCTGTTCTACCCGGACAACCGGGCCATCTTCGAGGGGCTGGATCCGGCGCAGCTGCAGATTCCGTTCATTCCGGACGAAGCCTGTGGTGGCCTGCCGAGCGACGTGTCGCCCATCTGGAATCCGGAATTCTTTGGCAACATGAGCGTGGTGAACGGCTTCACCTGGCCGTACCTGCAGGTGGAGCAACGCCGTTATCGCTTCCGTTTCTTGAACGGCTGCAACTCCCGGTTCCTGGTCTTGAAGATGACCACCAGCCCAAGAGGGAGTAACGATATCTTCAACGCTCCGGAGTTCAACTTCTGGCAGATCGGTGCCGAGCAGGGCTTCCTGCCTGCCCCGGTATCGCTGCAGCATCTGTTGATGGCGCCGGCGGAGCGTGCCGATGTGATCGTCGACTTCACGAATATCCCGGTCGGCACGGAGATTTATTTGGTGAACGACGGTCCCGACGCACCGTTCGGCGGGATCTCACTGGAGGATCTGTCCGATTGGGAGTCCACCGGTCTGGTTATGAAGTTTGTCGTGAAGGCATCGACCAGCCCCGATACGACGACGCCGCCTAGTCAATTGACACTACCGGCGCAGCCGATTCTCCCGGCAACCAACGCAACTCGGCAGGTGTCACTCAACGAAGAGGAATCGGTGAGCGTCAGGACCTCTGGCGACGGTTCTGGTAACATTGTACTGGATTGCGCCACCGGCGAGGTATTCGGACCGACGTCCGCTTTGTTGGGCACCCTCAACCCGAACAGCACGGGCAACCCGCTGCTGTGGGCGGATGTGATCACCGAGAACCCGGCCGTGGGCGCCACCGAGGAGTGGCAGATCCACAACTTCACCGAGGACGCCCATCCCATCCATGTCCACCTGGTGAAGTTCAAGGTCCTGGGTCGTGGCGCCGACGGCACGCAGCCACCGGAGGCGTGGGAGTCGGGATTCAAGGACACGGTGATCGCCTACCCGGGCGAGATCACGCGAATCAAGGCCACGTACGACGTGGGTGGTTTCTACGTGTGGCACTGCCACATCGTCGAGCACGAGGACAACGAGATGATGAGGCCGTACCACATCGGGCCGATACCTCCGGACGCGCCAGCGCAATAGCGCGTGGTTCCGCGGCGTATTTGACCGCTCACCCTAAACCAGAGGGCCGCCCATGGCGGCCCTCTCTCGTTGGGGGACTGCGCCACATCATCGTTCGTATTCGGGTGCGCTAGTCAGCGGCAGGTGTCTAGCGGTCTCGCTCCATCCAGTACCGCATGCTCAGATGTTGTTCGCCCACCATCCGTGTTCCGCGAAGCTGGAGTACCGCCTGGATCTCATGCGTGAGCGGCTGGCCTGCTTCCCACCCGCGGCTCACAATCAGAATGCGCCGAGGTACGGTGGTAATGTTGGGAAGCTGGGAGCTGACTGCCCCCGGGTTTCTCTCGGATAGTTCTGAGTAAACCGCCACCTTGGATGTCATGACGGAGCCCCCACGGCGAGCCGCGACTAGCGCCTGCGCCCCAAACTTGCCGATCTCAGGTACGGCCGCTAGCACCTGCTCTGATGCCGTATTGACGTTTATCGGGCCGTCGCTCCACACGGTTAGATATGGAGCCAACAAATTGGTGATGGAGTCCCCAAAGCCGCGAATGCGCGAGAGTTCTTCGAGACGCTGGAGCGGTTGGTTCGTGGGTGTGAATGGCGAACCATTGGCGATGTACCCACTGGATTCGGCTCCTCCTGGTAACGGCTCGTCATCCTCGTCGATCCAGTCCAGCAGGGCGTTGAGCAGCGCCTCGGCCTCGCGTTCGCTTGTGAACTGTTGGAAGAGTCCCAGGAGCACGGTCTCCGCGGAGTTGTTGAGATCGACCCGTGCGTTGAGGTCCGTTACGACGACTTGGAACCGAGCATTGCCGAGTCCGCGCACGGCCCACCGCTGCAGTTCGTCTTCCAGATCCCGGAGCACGTGTACTTGGCGTTCAGGCGTGTCGGCCTTTGTGAGCAGATCCCGCAACGCTGCGGACGCTGCCTGAACGCCGCTTTCGGCTGCGTACCGTGCTACAGTGCGTGTGCGTGCGGTCGATGCAACTGCGATGCTCTCCCGAGCCTGGATCGCGACGCCGGTGGCTATTAGCCCGAGCACAACGATGATCCAGAGAACAAGCATCAACGCAACGCCGCGTTCGCTCCGGGCGGAAGCAAGGGTCGCCAGCCTCACGGTGTGGCCCCCCCTGGCAGCGTCACTAGCACGGACGGTGAGACAGGTCCGTCGTCAGTCCAGTAGGTGAGTTCGATGGCCCGTGGCAACAGTTGACGATTGCTCCACTGGTCGAGCCACTGGGAATTCTGAATGCCGCTCAAGATGCGGATGTCGAGTCCTCTAATGCCGGGCAGACCCATGATCCTGCGTGCGGGCACCCGCACGCCGATCGGGAGTGCCGTGAGCACGAGTCCGCTCTCGTCGATCTCGAAGGTAACAATCCAGTCGGCATCGCCGGTGAGCGGTGGCGTGCCGCCAGCTGTGATGAATTCCAATCGATCGCGTGGCCGCCCTGCCGCGTCGAGGCCGGGAGTGAGCAGAAGTGTCGCGCGCGGGTAATCGGCGTTCGCGCGGAGGTTGCGGAGGGCATCTTCGACAACGACGTGCCACGCACGCTCGGAGCGGATCACGTGCTCGCGTTCCGTGAGCCGCGCTTGCGTGTCGAACGCGATGTCTGCCGCTCCATATACGAGCAGCGCCACGACGCCCGTGATGGTGAGGGCGAGCATCAGCTCGATCAGCGTGAAGCCGCGTCGCGACCGCATCACCGATACTCCAACAGTCGGTCCACGGTGAACCGGCCCCCTTCAGGGAACGACACCGTCACAGTCACTACACGCAGGACCTGACTCCACTCCCGTACTGTCACCTCGGATGTAACCTCCCTCCAGCGGCTCGGATCCTCTGCCGACTGTGGCGTTCAGGTCCAGCTTCGCCATCTCCATGCCCGCCTCGGCGTACCAGATTGCTTCGGTCCACGTCTCGACGTTTTTGGCAGTGCGCACAGAGACACCAAACATCTGGAAGAAGCCAACCACCACGAGTCCGAGTATCACGAGAGCCACCATCGTCTCGAGCAGTGTGAAGCCACGTCGCGTCATGGGGTCACGATCTCGCAAGTCATCGGGTCCAGGGGGATCGCCAGGGCAGCCTCTGTGCTGCGGACGTCGAATGCGCATGTGCCGACCGGAGAAACGATGATGGTCGCCGCCGGTCCTTCATAATGAGCAAGTGATCCGGATCCCAGCGTGCCGTCCTCCAGCGCTGCGGTAGCCTCCACCCGCCACCCCTCTGACGTCCCAATGCGGAGGTGAAGCATCTCGCCCCGCTTGGCTGCTGTTGTGCGAGCGATTCGGACCACTCGTGCCAATTCGGACCAGTCACCGTCGCGCACCGGCGTGAGGAAAGCAGGCGCGACGACGCCAACGGCGATTACCATGACCACGATCACCACAAGGATCTCGATTAGGGTTAAGCCTGAAGCTCCTCCCACGACGTTGGCCCTTCCGGCGCTTCCCCTGTATCCGGCGGTCATCGGAGCGCTCGGTGCGTCATTCCCAGCTCGTAATGTCTGCGTCCTCGTCCTCGCCGCCGGGAATGCCGTCGGCACCTAGGGTCAGCAGGTCGTAGCTTCGCGGGTTTTCCTCGCCGGGGCTGCGGTATGTGTACGGTCGATCCCAGGGGTCCAGCGGCACCGCTTTGCGGAGATAGGGGCCGCGCCAGTTGGCGGGCAGCGGGTCACTGGTGGGTTTGACGCGCAACGCCGCAAGCCCCTGTTCGGTCGTCGGGTACCGTCCGTTATCGAGCCGGTAGTTGTCGAGAGCCACGCTCAACAACTCGATTTGGGTGTGGGCGGTGGCGCTCCGAGCCTCGGATACCCTACCGATGATCCGCGGTGCGACCAGGCCGGCCAGTAGGCCGAGCACTATGATGACCACTAGGATCTCTATCAGCGTGAGACCGCGTGCATTCAGCGGTGATGGGCGATAGGAAGGCGAGAATGGCATAGTCTGTCCGAGAATCAGAAGATGTTGGTGTTGATGCTGTAAATAGCCTGTAGCATCGCAAGAGCGACAAAGCCCACCAGCGCTCCGAAGACGATGATCATGAGCGGCTCGATGAGGGCTACCGCAGTTTTGACCGCGCGCCGAACGTCCTTGTCGTAGGCCTCGGCGACACGCAGGCACATATCCTCCAAGCGACCACTTTCTTCCCCGATGGCGAGCATCTGCACCGCCAGCGGCGGCAGCGTGCCGCGTACCGCATGTGCGAGACCGTGTCCCTCGGCAACGTTGGCAGCTGCCCCTTCTAACTCAGTGGCAATGTGCATGTTGGTGACTGATGCGCGCGCAATGCGCAGTGACGGAAGAAGCGGGAGACCGTTGCGCAAGAGCAGGCCCAGTGTGCGCGCGAACCGGGCCGTGAGGAACTTCCACTCCAGGTCTCCTGACACCGGCCACCGCAGGCGTTGGGCGTGCAGGCGTTGGCGGTTCCTCGGTTGCCGGTATATCTCGACTAGTGCAAATGCGAAGCCCATCCCGAGCAGGATGAGGAGCCACCAATACCGACTGAGCACTTCTCCAGCCACGATCAAGACGCTGGTCGTGAGCGGCATGCTCCCACCGACATCCTCGAGGATACCGGAGAAGCGCGGCACGACGAAAAGCAGCATGACGGCGACTCCGATTACGGCCACGACGGCCATTAGGGCCGGGTAGATCAGAGCAGACTGTATCTGCGACCTCAGTTCGTCCGTCTGCTCGAAGACGCTGTCGAGGGCCCCGCTTGCCTCCCCCGCCTGCACCATCGCCGGTACCAGGGAGGGGAAATAGGTGGGGTGTCGCGCGAGCGCCGTCGATAGGTCGTCGCCACTCCGCACGGCCTCGCGGACGGTGGCCAACACCGTGGCCAGGCCGTCGTTTCCGGCCTGCTCGGCGGTTACCTCGAGCGCGCGGTCGGCAGGTGTTGTCGCCCCGAGGAGCGCCGCAAAGTTGCGCGCCCACCGGGTCACCGCCGTTCGTCGTCCGAGCTGCCGCTGGCGCCGCGCGCCATCGCGTGCCAGCTCTTGGATTTCTACTGGATACAGATTGCGACTCCGCAGTTGCTCGAGCAGGCCTTGGCGGGAGCTGACCTCAACAACGCCGTCGACCATCTCTCCGGCGCCAGTCGAAGCCCGATAGCGGAACCGCGCGCTCATCCGGCGAGCTCTTCACTTGCGATCCGGACCGCCTCCTCGATCGTCGTCTCGCCGTCGGCTGCCTTTGCCCAGGCCGCGCGGTACAGGGATACCAACCCGTTCGTCTCGGCCTCTCGCCTGAGCCGATCGAGTGAAGCGCCGCGTAGCACTGCTGAACGAAGGGACTCGTTCATCACCATGAGCTCATAGATGCCGGTTCGGCCCCGGTAGCCCGTGTTGGCGCACAGCGGGCACCCCGTGCCCCTCCTAAAGTGGCGTTTTCCTATCCGGACCCCCGCTGCCTCTCCGCGGCGGCTCTCTGTGGCGCTTGGCCTGTATGGTCTGCCACAATCGGTGCAGACAACACGCAGGAGGCGCTGGGCCAGGATTCCCTGTACCGTCGCAACCACCAGGTACGGCTCGATTCCCATATCCACGAGTCGGGTCACACCGCTAGGTGCGTCGTTGGTATGCAGTGTAGAGAATACGAGATGTCCGGTCAGAGCAGCCTGAATGGCAATCTCAGCAGTCTCGCGGTCGCGCATCTCTCCCACCATCACTACGTCCGGATCGTGACGCAGAATCGAGCGCAGTGCCGACGCGAACGTCCGGCCTGCCTTGGGATTAACTGGGATCTGCGTGAGCCCTTCGATTTGATATTCCACGGGGTCTTCGACCGTGACAATCTTCACGGCTGGCGTGTTGATCCGCCTGAGAGCCGCGTAGAGCGTGGTAGTCTTGCCGGAACCGGTCGGCCCGGTCACGAGAATGATGCCGTTGGGGCGACCAATGAGTCGTGCGAATTGATTTTCGATTGCATCGCCCATCCCGAGGCCCTCGAGGTCGCGTACACTCATCGCGCGGTCGAGGATGCGCAGCACGATGCCTTCCCCGTGTACCGTCGGGAGCGTGGAGACACGAACATCGAGCTCGCGGTCGGACATCCTGAGTCGCACCCGGCCGTCCTGCGGAACCCTGCGCTCGGCAATGTTCAAGTTCGCCATGACCTTGAGCCGGCTTATCACGGCCGCTTGGTACTGCCGCGGATGTGTGGCGACGTCATGTAGCACGCCGTCAATTCGTTGGCGCACCCGCAGCCCGTCTGGTGTCGACTCGACGTGCACGTCGCTAGCGCGGTGCTCGAGTGCCTCCAGCAGCATCAAGTTCACGAGCTTGATTACGGGGGCCTGGCTTGCAAGAGCGCGGAGGTCGTCCAGGGCCTCCCGCTTGCCGTCGCCAACTGCGACGTCCACCGTTTCGAGGTGAAGGTCCGCGGGCTCGGTCTCCGATTGTGCTGAGAGGATGGCCGCTGCGATCTCTGCCGCGGGCACTTCGAGAAGCTTCACCGGACGCCGGAACGTGAGGCGCAACTCATCGACGACCGTTGGATCGAGCGCCCCACCCACGGCGACTCTTAGTGTGCCATCGGTCGCCACCTCGAGTGGCAAGAGGCAGTGCTGTTCGAGGTATTTCGGTGACAGCCGCTGGGCTAGGGGACCCGCAGCCGCCACCCGGAGATCCCGGCTCACCGGTCCGTCTCCGCTAGTTGGCTGCTTAGTTTCTGTCGGCTCCGTCACGGGTGCGTTATCGGTTCAGGGTTCTCTCCGCACTCTGGAAGTGTCGGGAAGCAAGTCGCGCGCTGCGTCCAGCCGCTCCAAGGCCCGCTCGTAGATGGCCTCGGCATCCTCGTCGGTCAGGATAACGTAGGGCGTGACGAAAATGGCCAGCTCGGTACGCACGCGCCGGGTCGACCTACTCTTGAACAGGAAGCCCAGGAGCGGAATGTCCATGAGCAACGGGACGCCGATCTCCACAACCTCGTCGGACTGTTCAATCAGCCCGCCGATGATAACAGTCTGCCCGTTGCGCACGAGTGCGCTGGTTTCTGCCTCGCGTGTGCTGATGACTTGAGCACCGAGGGCGGCATCGACCGTCTGTGCGGTCAGCGCGCTTACCTCCTGTAGGATCCGAAACGTTACATAACCGTCGTCGTTGATCGTGGGAATGATGGTGAGCTGGATTCCTACGTCCCGGTACTGCACGGTCTGATCCACTACGACGTCGAGTCCGGTTCGGGTGGACTGCGTGAAGGGTACCTGACTGCCTACAAGAATTCGAGCCTCTTCGTTGTTGAGTGCGACGACGTGCGGCTGAGACAACACGCTGACGTCGGCCTCGGTTGCCAGGGCGCGGATCACGGCCCGGACGTCGAGGTCATCGGCCAGACGAATGGCCCGCAACACAAAGTCCTGGGTTCCCTGAAGCTCTTCGTCCGTGAAGCGTTGCGCTCCCAGACGTGCCGTGATCGACTCGGTTCCCTCCACGTTGCTGCCAAAGATGGACCAGTTGATCCCGAACTGGGTTGCATCGTCCAGTCTCACCTCCGCGACGTGGACTTCCAGCAGCACCTGTGCGGGCCGTACGTCGAGTTCCTCGATCGTCTGACGCAGGACTGGGTAGTTCGGTGGCTCGGTGCGTATGACCAGCGAGTTGGTTGCCTGGTCGGGTACAATAGTAGTGCTGATTCCGGGACCGGATTCGCCCGGGGTGGCGCCTCCCTCTCCCTCCTGCCCTGTAGCGACCGTAGAGGGCGAGGTGATTGCGGGCAGTGGACTTGCGCGACGCATCTCCAGGGCATCGAGATCCCGCTGGCGAAACCCCTCGAGGGTGTTGCTGAGGCTGCGATCGCTGAGCGCCTGAACACGCTCACGTGGAGCCACCTGCGCCACCGTGACGCCGTAGACCTGCGCCAGGGTCATAGCGAGATCCGACGCTGCGGCGTGCTCAAGCCGGTAAACGTAAGTCCGCCGACCTGCCTCTCCGTCCACCCTGGCATCGAGTTGTTGCAGCAGCTCCAGATAGCGCGCGACGTTCGAGGCGTGGTCGGTGATCAAGATCCCGTTCGCACGTGGAACGGGCTCGAGCCGAGCAAGCGGGCTGGCGAGCTGTTCGAGGACAGCGATACCCTCGTCGGGGCTGATGTATTCGAGGGGCACCACTTGCGTGACAAGGCCTATGGGTCGAGGTGATGGTAGCTGCTTCCCGAGGTTCACCGGACCGGTCGCCGGGGCGTTCTCTGTCAGTGTGACCTGTGCGATCGAGCCGCGGTTGATAAGGACCAGTCCCTCACTCTCGAGGATCGCCTCGAGCACGCCACCGAGGCTGTCAAGAGGGACAGGTTGCGGCGTTGTGTAAGTAACGCGCTTTGACGGTACGTCCTCGGCAATGAGCACATTGAGTCCAAGGACGGTCGTTAGGCTGCGTATCACGTCCCGCACGTCGGCGTTCGCGTAGTTGAGGGTCATTCCCTCCTGCGCAACGACCGTACTCGCAGCGGTGGCTAGCAGGCCCACCGTCATAGCGATTCCCGCCAGCAAAGGCCGGCAAACCCATCGAGCAATCACCTCGACCTCCCAATAATGAGCCGGAGCCTGCGCACGCCCGAGTCCCCGCGCAAGACCACCTCGGTATCCGAGATCGACTCCAGCTGGTAGACGCTCACCCGATCTCCCAGGCGATAGATCTCCGCCCCGGGGATGGACGGGTTGGCGTCGATGAGTGCAACGGCACCCATGGGGCCCGTTGCGACACCAAACAATTGCAAGCGCGGTGCCACGGGCTGGTCAGCCGGTCGAGCCTGCTGCTGGGTTGACCGAAACTCAGGCGGCACGAAGCGCTCGTTCGGAGGCTTTCGGTCTGCGTCGAACGGATTGGCGCGCACGAGCTCCTCGTACGCCAGCAACGCCGCTGCCTGCTCGCTCGGGTCTACGACCGGGGTCGGTAGCGGGCCCGCGATGCCCGGTGCCTCCGGCAGGCTGACACGCACAGGGATTATTTGGAGCGTGACCGCGAGGACCGTGATGGCCGCCGCGCTTCCGCTGAGGACCCGAGTCGTCCGGGGCGTCAAGAGCCCGCTCCGCCACGGTAGTAGCCGTGGACTCCGATCGACACAGTCAGGAGGTCCTGGCTGCCCTGACCGACGCGTGTTTCGGAAACCCGTAGCTCGTCGATGACGAGCAGCTTTTCGCCGTGCTGCACATAGAACAGCAGGTCCACCAGGCCGTAGATGTCGCCCTGAACAGCCACGCGCGCGGGAATTTCCAGAACGCCCCGTCCTGACTCGGGAGTCCGGCTCACGGCATCGACCCGAGCGAGTGCGACCCGACTCTCGGTTGCATAACGGTTGAGCAACAGTTGGAGACTCGAGGCCGCGACCGCTGCTGTTTCCCCTTCCAGCAGCAGGCGATCGGCGCTGACGCGAGCTTGCTGAAGATCCGTGAGTTGCCGGCGCACGCTGTCCTCCCGGCTAACCAGCGCCTCCAGACGTGCGAGCTGCTCACTCTGTATCGCGATCTGGTCTTCGCGGTCCATCCAGCGCAGGCCCTGGGGCAACACTACCATTACCGCGAGCAGGGCCACCACGCTCACGCCGCCTCCAACGGCGACGACCATGCGCTCTCGTCTACTCAGGCGCCGGTATGTACCGGAAAGCCAGGGAGAAACTCTCATAATTCTCGTTGAAGAGCCGCACGCGGGTCGTAGCCGAGCGGAATTCGACGTGCTGTAGTACGTCGCTCTCCTCTAGTGTGGGGATCAACCGAGCAGCGTCGCGCGCGTATCCATCCAGCTCCCATGAATCTCCCGTTGCGGAAAAGCTGCGGAGATAGGCGTCCGTCGGGAGTAGGTGGGTAACAAGCAGCAGGACCTCGAGAGGGTTCTGCCGGTCGCTTGACACGGCAGCGAGCGTGCGAAGCTCCTCCCAGCCGTCTGCAATCTCTTCGAGCAGGACTTGTACCTCAGCCGCTTGATCGCGACGCTGAATGATACGTCGCTCCAGCTCCGCGAGCGTGCGTTCCCGTCGGAGATCCACAGACCACAGGGCGGCGGCGAGCGCAAGGAACATTGCCATGGTTGCAAGTACTGCGCGCCGCCAGGCACGCGCAGCGTGCTGGCGCGCAAGGGTCGGAGAGGTGAAGGTCAGATCCTCCGGGCCGTCGATGCCAAGCAGGGCACCGTGCGCGCCGGCAAAGCGTGCCGCACTTGGGGTGGTGGAACGCGTGGAGCCGGCGCCGAGTGCCCTCGTCCGTCACCTCACGGCGTCGGGCGTCACCGATGCCGTGTTCGTCATGGCAGATCCGCACGATCGGGACTGCGCCGTCGTCGGTATGCGGCAAGGGGAAATGACAGCCATACGAAAAGTGCCCAGCGAGGCGGTGGAGATCGCGGCAGCGGCGAGATCTGCCTCGGTTGGAACGAACCGTTCCTACCTCTACCCATGGAGTGAAACACTCGCCGGCGAATTGAATGGAGCAGGGTTGTCAGTGGAACCCGTCCCAGCACCCGGGGGCAGTGCGGAACGCTTTGCCGGCGCGCACGGTGCCCTGCTTGGCATCGACGGCCCGGAGGATCTGACCTTCACCTCTCCGACCCTTGCGCGCCAGCACGCTGCGCGTGCCTGGCG
>JARRLJ010000107.1:0-5895 GCA_037387025.1 Gemmatimonadales bacterium | reverse complement strand
TCCCTCGGAGCGACCCTGTGCCCGCAGCAGTTGCTGTGGCGGTCTCTAGCGGCTAACTCCTTGCGGGCTGCGCACTTGCCAGGTGCTTGCTGAGTTCATCGTCAGACATGTGTCGGAAGTGCAGCATCGATTTGGAGTACCGTAGCTCGCCCGTTTCGGACCTGAACCTCGTGCACATACCGGCCTGTGCCTTGCCACCCCTACCACCCATCCGGGTGCGATAACCGATAAACCACTTCTTCTTTTCGTGCACCAGTACCCGTTCGGCATCGCAATAGAGTTCTTTCAACCGGGTCTCCGGCAGTTCGGCCACGTCTTTGATCCCATCTTCAGTTGCGACCATTTCGATGTTGCGGCACTTGAAGACCACGCTCTTCGTTCCACCCTTGGGCCGTTTGCTGTGAATTGACCAACTGTGTCCAAAGCGATCTGTGTAACCCGCAGCTGCACTCATGTAAATCTCCTCCTGAGGCTTCGCGTTTTGCTGTTAAGGCCGAACCGACGCACCTAACTCTATTGATCACGACAGCGCGGCCACCCCCAGATTTCAGGGGCGGCCGCGCGGTCACTACGCTACTTCAGTCAGATATCTCAGCCGTCTAGCTTGACGACGTTCTCTGCTGCCGGCCCCTTCTGACCCTCCACGACGTCGAACTCCACGCGCTCACCCTCGCGCAATGACTTGAATCCACTACCCTGAATGGCAGAATGATGTACGAAACAGTCTTTTTCAGAACCTTCCCGTGTGATGAAACCAAAACCTTTGCTGTCGTTGAACCACTTGACGGTTCCTGTGGTACGCACTTCCCTACTCCTTTTGTTCTGTGTTGATGTCCTCGGAGTCCGGGTGTGCCGTACCTACCGAGCCCTCAACAATCGCACGCGGACTTTCCCCCGCGTCGGGATGCCGCCCGGGTGTGGGCGGTGGAACTCAACTTGCTCAAAGCAAGGGACCTGGCTTGCGCCAGGTCCCGTTGATGACGTTCTCTGGTCCGCAGCACACTGGGCATAGTGCGCCAAACACATACCAATTTTAGCCTTAGCAAGCCTCAAAGTCAAATCTACTGCTGCGTGCGCCAGATATCTAATGAGCTCCCTGGATCACGATGATGGGATCTATGCCCGAATCATTCAGCAAGCGGTTTAGTTCGGCAATGTCCTGTGCACGAATCGTCTCCACTTGCGCCTGATACTCCCGCAATAATCCTTTGAGTCGTTCGTGCACCTCGAGTTGTTGATCCGTTGGGATGAAGTCTGATCTACCAACGTATCCAGCTAGACTAGTGATCTTGGCGTAGAGTTGACGCGGCCACCGTAGCCGGTCTTGCCCGGCTGAGCCACCGGACATTCGCAGATCGGTGAGATTCATCTCCAAATCAACCAACTTTTGACCGATACGATTTCCCGCTGCTATTACGGAGTCGCTATCATCCATCACCTCGTGCACACGGTCGCTCAGTCGCATGATCTGCTCCCTTAACGACTCTGTCTCATTGATGAGATCAACGACGGCGTTTGCCTCGTCACGCAACTCGAGTAGAACGGCAAATTGGGTTCTGATGTCCGCTTCCGTACCAGCTGACATTGGATCCTTGTTGACCACCAATGGCTGATCGAATTCCTGGTCCCCAATGGTCAACCGCACCGTGTACTCACCTGGCGGCGCCAGAGGACTCACACGACCCGACTCTCCTGCCGGTCGCCAACCGTCATCACCGATCAGCACATGCGAGTGTTCCAATACCTTCGTCTTCATGCGAGGCGTTTCGGAGGCCGTGTACCGTAGGTCCCAACTCGCCCTATTGATACCACGATCACTCGGTGCCGATCTCAAGCTACGCACCTCATCGCCGTTCTCATCCAGAATGCTCACGCTGACACTACCCTCTGGTTCTTCCTCCAGGTAGTAATGGATCGAAGCACCGTATTGTGGATTCCGGCCCGCACCAGGATCATCTGGTTGGCTGACGGATGGCTCTTGGAACCTGAAGCGGTACGCCTGACGTGGCACAAATAGGTGTACCCGCGACGCCAACACTTCGCTGGTCAACTGCTGTAACGGCGTTATGTCATCCAGGATCCAGAAACCCCTCCCATAAGTCGCTACAACGAGGTCGTCGAAGTGCTCTTGAATCGTGAGCCAATGGACAGGAACGTGCGGTAGGTTCGTCTGCAAAGGCACCCAATCATTGCCATCGTTGAAGGAGACATATATCGAATTCTCCGTCCCAAGGTACAGTAGCCCAGGTCGAACCGGGTCTTCGCGAACCACGTGCACGTAGCTAAACACACTGTGTGGACTGCCATCGCTGATCAGCGTCCAGCTCTGACCGTAGTCGGTGGTCTTGTATGCATACGGATCTGTGTTGTTGACCTGGTGCAGATCGATGGAGACATAGGCCGTGCCCGAATCGTAACGCGACGGTTCAATGTTGCTGATCGTGCCTAAGGGCGGGAGGCCGGGAATGTTGTCACTCACGTTGCTCCAGGTCGTGCCGCCGTCACGCGTAACGTGGACCAAACCGTCGTTGGAGCCGGTCCAGATTACACCCTCCTCCAGCGGCGACTCCGCGATGGCGAACAACACAGCCGCGTAGGTCGGACTGGCATCATCGGGTGTGAGTCCACCTGTCTTTTGTTGGATACCCTTATCGTTGGTAGTGAGATCTGGGCTGATGACTGTCCAGCTTTGCCCACTGTTGGTGGTCTGGTGCACGTGCTGGCTTCCTACATACACACGCGTGTGATCGTGTGGGGAAATAGCGATAGGAAACGTCCATTGGAACCGATATCTCAGAGGTGCGGCAGGCCAACCTTCAGGGTTATCGGGCCATACGCTCACGTTCCGCGCGTGCCCGGTTCTCAGGTCGTATCGCTCGAGGATTCCCTCGTAACATCCTGACCAGACGATGTTGTTATCAACGGGATCTGGCACCGCAAAACCGGATTCGCATCCACCTACCGAATGCCAGGCCCCGATCGGAATCGTGGAACCAGTGAGGCTATTACTGGGACCACGGTGAGAAGCACCGTCCTGTCGGTTGCCGTAGACGAAGTATGGGATCTGGTTATCGGTGTAGACGTGATACATCTGTGCAATCGGCAGACGCGGGCGCATCCAGGTCTTACCTCTGGTCGTCGAGATGCTTATGCCCCCGTCGTTTCCGACAACCATGCGATCAGGTATCAACGGGTCGATCCACATGTCATGGTTATCACCTCCCGCACCACCTCGCGTGATCGAGAGTCCTCCATCGAGTGATGTGGAAAACGAGGTAGCGAGGAAGTGGACCTCATTGTAATCATCGGGTGCCGCCACCACGCGTGAGTAATAGTTGGGACGCTGCACCAGTGTGTGGTCCCCGTTCACCATTCGCCAGGACTCACCTCCGTTGTCTGACCGCCAGAGAACACCTTGATGGTCGTCAAGTTCGGCGAACTCCCTGTTGCTGTTGGTTTCGATCAGCGCATAGATGCGCTCAGAGTTGTCTGCGGACATGGCGAGTGCCACCTTGCCCAGCGGCGGGTCGGGAAGTCCGTTGCCGGTCAACCTCTCCCACGTCTCTCCACCATCCTGCGACGTATATATTCCGCCGCCGGGACCACCACTTTGCCTGCCCCAAGTCCAAATCACCATCGGCCACATTCCGGCGAACATTATCGTTGGGTTATTGGGATCAATCACCAAGTCGGACGCACCCGTGTTCTCGTCCACGAAGAGCACCCGTTCCCAGGTCTCACCACCGTCCACGGTTCGGAACACGCCGCGTTCTTCTTGCGGGCCGTACAAGTGGCCTAGAGCTGCAGCGAATACGATGTCTGGATTCGTGGGGTCAATTCGGATACGGCTGATTCGACCTGTCCTTTCAAGTCCCATGTGGGACCATGTCTTTCCCCCATCCGTGGACTTGTATATGCCATTGCCAATGGAGATGTTGCTGCGGATGTGTGCCTCGCCCGTACCGACCCAGACCACATTGGGATTGATGGGGTCTATTGCGATTGAGCCTATAGAGGCCGCCGGCTGACCGTCGAACACGGGCTCCCAGTGAACGCCACCATCAACGCTCTTGAAGACTCCACCGGAAGCTGCTCCGAAATAGTAGATGTTCGGATCACCGGGAACACCCACCACTGCACTCACCCGGTTCCCGACAGGTCCTATGTGCCGGTAATGGAGCTGGCCAAACAGATCTTCGCTCACATGATCGGCTTCCTGCCCCCAAATTGGCGAGACGGCACCGCTCCACGTAATGATGCAGAGCAACAATATTGCGACAGGCATCAGGAATCTCCTGTATCGATTGGTCGGGAGCAATTACGGGATCCCACCGTCCCAGGCAGTGCGTTTCTACCAAAATGCAGTCAATTGGATTGCGGCGCGAGTGCGGGTCATAGCGTGGCGGTGCAAAGAACGCTACTTTCGATCAATCAAATCTAGAACGGACCAAGCCCAATGGGGTCGTTTCCAGCCCCGGAGGAGCACGTCAATGAGGCCGACCCTCAGACTCCTACAAGACCAGCTGCTAGAACGAATCATTGCCGAAGCACGAGAGATACTCTGCCGACTGGGAGTAGAGATACACAATGCGGGTATCTTGTCGCTACTATCGGATCACGGCGGTCGTGTTGAAGCTGCTCGAAATCGCGTATTCTTGACAGAGGACATTATTGACAAGGCTCTCGCTACCGTGGTCAACGGCTTCGCGCTACACGATGTCTACGGTAGTCAAACTCACGACCTGTCGGGATACAACGTCCACTACACACCAGGCTCGGCGGCCATCAACGTCCTAGACCATCGTGCAGGAGATGTACGCCCACCAACCACGGCGGATTACGTTCGTTATGTGAAGTTGGCTGCGGGGCTCGACAACATCGCTTCCCAAAGCACTGCCCTCGTGCCAAGTGACGTGCATCAGAACATCAGTGACAGCTACCGGCTCTTCTTGGGACTGACGTTTGGCGCGAAACCGGTGGTCACGGGGGCATTTAGGATAGAGTCCTTCGCCGTCATGCGTGACCTGCAGTTGGCGATACGAGGCACAAAGGAGGAACTCGCGGCGAAGCCGCTCACTGTATTCTCTTGTTGCCCGACTGCACCACTCAAGTGGAGCGACGTTACCTCGCAAAACGTGGTGGACTGTGCGCTACACTCCATTCCGGTGGAGTATATCGCTATGCCGCTCTCGGGATTTGTTGCGCCAGTTACTCTGGTTGGGACCTTGGTACAGCATACAGCGGAGACGTTGAGCGGCATCGTGATAAGCCAGCTGACCAACCCGGGCACGCCAGCACTGTACGGGGGATCGCCGGCCATCTTCGACATGCGGTACGAAACCACTCCGATGGGTGCCGTCGAAACGATGATGATTGACTGTGCCTACAACGAGATTGGCAAGCACTTGGGCCTCCCCACTCAGGCGTACATGGGGATGAGCGATGCCAAGCTACTGGACGCTCAGTCAGGCTTGGAGTCTTCCATGGGCGCTACGTTGGCGGCATTGGCCGGCATAAACAACGTTTCAGGACCCGGCATGCTGGACTTCGAGAGCTGCTTCAGTCTGGAAAAACTCGTGGTCGATAATGAGATCTGTGGCATGACGAGGCGCCTCGTGAGCGGCATTGAACCGCGGGACGACTTTCCCGCAATCCCGCGATTCGAGGAACTGCTCACGGAACAGCACTTGTTGATCTCGAAGCACACTCGCAAGTACCTCAGAGACGAACACTTCATGCCCGGGCCATCCATGGACCGGGCCAATCGAGCACGTTGGCGCGATGAGGGATGCACCACATTGGGTGACCGCGCACACGCCGAAGTCGAACGGATCGTGTCCAGCCACAGCCCCTCGAGACTGCCTGCAGACGTAACATCAGAGATGACCAGGCTCA
>JARRLJ010000106.1:2873-8785 GCA_037387025.1 Gemmatimonadales bacterium | reverse complement strand
GGATCTGATCTCGATCTGGACCGTGTGTCGGATGGGGCAGTTGTGGACCCTGGCGCGGCCGATGTGGTGCAGCTCGAGGGTCTGGACGTGGGACAGACGTTTGACAGTAGTTCCGACACCGGTTTCGGTTTGGATTTGGAGCACACTGCCTTGGCGGACGCACCGGAAGCTGAAGCGGCGCAGCAGAGTAGTCGTGATCTGTCCCTAGTTGATGAATCAGCCGCGGACCTCGGGGACGTTGAAATCGAGGGAATCGAGGGTTTGGAAGGAAGGGAAGGCGAGGCACAAGACGATACGGAAGCGATAGACGAAGAACTCCATGTCGATGAGTGGTCGGGGGATGATGTAGCTGCAGCAGGTGCATCCGGACGTGAGTCCAGCCTCAACTTGATAGGAGCGGATGCCATCGAATCAGGCGTCGAAGTTCCAGAGCTTGATGTGGACGGCTTCGAGGGCGTGCACGATCTCGAGGAGGAAGAAGAGGGGGAGGACGACAGCGAGCTCTTGGCGGATCTACCGCTGCTCGAGGAAGACGATGCCACTGAACGAGCAATCGAGCAAGAAAGCGTCGTCACAGATTCCGAAACCGCAATTGAAACAACGGCGGTACCCGAGGGAGTTGAGCCCGCCGCAGAGCCTATGACGGATGTCGAGGCCGAGCACCTCGAAGCTGAACCGAGAGCAGAGGCTGCGCAGGGTGCTCCACCATACATTGCCGAGTTAGAGGCACAGATACTTGACGATCCGGCTGATCCGGACCCGCATCGTCATCTGGGAGAGGCCCTCATCGAGCTAGGGCAGCGGGAGCGGGGCTTGGAAGAGCTGGACATTGCGCTGTCTTCTTACGAGGCGATGAATGATTGGCAGCACGCACAGTCCGTGGCGGATGAGATCCTCAGGGTCGAGCCGAACAGCGTGCACTATCATCAGAAACGCGTGGAGTACTCATTCCGCGTAAACGATCGAACGGCCTTGGCATCCGCTTACCTCGAACTGGCTGACGCATTGGTGCGCAGCGGCTTGTTGGAACGTGCGCAGGTGGTGTACAAGCGTGTGCTCGAACACGACCCCACGAGCGACAGGGCGAAGAGTGCATTAGCCACCCTGATGCCGGACGAGCCTATAGCCGAGCCTGAACCTGAACGGCCACCTCCAAAGCGGGAGGCGACTACAGCCCGCCAAGCTACGGTACGTAGACCGCCCGCTGAGAGCTTCGTTGATTTGGGTGCGCTGGTTCTGGAAGAGGATCAGGAACGCGATACGCGCATGCGGATCCAGCACGACGAACCAACGGGCGATGAAGAGCGTGATTTTCAGGATATGCTCTCGGAGTTCAAGAAGGGGATCGACGCCAACATCGACATTGAGGATACCCAGGCGCACTACGACCTTGGCGTGGCGTTTCGGGAAATGGGATTGCTCGATGAAGCCATCTCCGAGTTTCAGAAGGCGCTCAGGGGTACACAGGAACGATTGAGGACTGCTGAGGCGTTGGGACTCTGTTTCTTTGACAAGGGGCAGTTCGCTGTCGCGGCGACAGTGCTTCGTCGTGCAGTCGACGCTGAACCGGGTGGGGACGATGAGAAGATCGGCCTGCTGTATTGGCTGGGACGCTGCGAGGAAGAACAGGGGCACGGGAATGACGCGCTGTCGTACTACCAGCGCATCTTCTCCATTGATATCGGGTTCAAGGATGTCAGGGAGCGCGTGAAGAGCCTTACTGAAGCGAGCGGCTGAGTCCATGGAACCTCGAGTCGCGCGCGTGTCAATGACAGTCATACAGGAACCCATTAGGGATCACCTGGAGGAGGTTTTCGGAGAGCTGGGCCGCATAATACGCGCCGAGTTTCCGTTGGCTGACGCCGTCAACGAGCATTTGCTGCGCATCAGGGGGAAGATGTTCCGGCCCACGTTGCTATTGCTTGCGGCACAAGCCGTAAGCAAGGTACGGCCACAAGAGATCACGCTGGGGGCTGTGGTTGAGCTCATACACGTGGCAACCTTGGTTCACGACGATTCGGTCGATCACTCTGCCCTACGGCGGGGCCAGCCCACTGTCAACGCACAATTCAGTCATGAGATTGCAGTCATCATGGGAGATTACCTCTACTCACGCGCGATAGAGGAGTTGGTTAGACTGGACTCGCGGGAACCGCTGCGCATCATGAGCCGTGTAACGAACGAACTCACCATTGGGGAGATGCGCGAAGTGGTAGCGCATGACGTCCTCGACTTCACGCAAGACGATTACGAACAGCTCATACAGTCGAAGACTGCGTCCTTGATGGCTGGAGCGTGTGAGTGCGGTTCGCTTGTGGGGGGCGGTGAGTTCCGCGAGTCGCTCAGGTGCTACGGGCTGTACCTGGGATCGGCGTTTCAGATTGCCGATGATCTGCTTGATTACACGGCTACGGAGTCAGTGACTGGAAAACCGACGGGACAGGATCTCAGGGAGCACAAGATCACACTACCTTTGATTGCTGCTTTGCCCGCGATGGACAGGGATGAGGTAGATCAGGTGGAACGATTGATGGCGGATCCAACACCTGACGAGGACAAGATCAACGCAGTCATCAAGATCGTGGAAAACCGTGGTGGAATCGACGCGGCACGCGGGCGAGCGCAGGAGTTCGCGCTGCGGGCGGAGACGGAACTCGAGACCGTGCCAGCCGGGCGTGCCCGTGACTCCTTGCGTGATTGCATCACCTACTCCACGACACGGAGGCGATGAACCATGGCGATAGGACCGCGTCGCCCGTTATTTTACGTTGGAGTCCTGTCGTTGGGATTCGTCCTAGGCGGAGTGCTGTCAAAGGGGTTGGGAGCGATCCTGCCGGACGGTCCAGCCAGGGAGATCTTTGTGTGGACCGTGACACCGTCAATCGGTCCAGTGCACGTTGATTTGGTGATTTTCAGTGCGACTCTAGGTCCGATTGCCCTCAGTGTTTCGGTCCTTGGACTTGTAGGAGTGATCTTGGCCTATATGTTGGCGCGTTCCCTATTCTAGCGAGGTTATCATGCCTTTCAATCTTGGCATGACTGAGATTCTGGTCATTCTGCTGATTCTGTTGCTCGTATTCGGGGCGAAGCGCCTTCCTGAGATGGGTGCTGGTATGGGAAAGGGAATCCGCGAGTTCAAGAAGAGCCTGAAGGAAGTCAAGAGCAGTATCGAGGATAACAGTGACGACGTGCCCACGAACAGGCAAATCGACTCGGCACCATCCAGGTCAGACGGTGAGCCGAAGAAGCTCAGCGAATAGAAGGTGGGGTATCAGAAACCCAGTGGGCTCCCCGGCAGCCCTGTCTCGGGTGCGCGCCGGAGGGCCTGTGCCACTTCCCGCCGCAGATCGTCAACCTCAGCATTTTCAATGATTGCGCTCAGTGCCAGCTGTACTCGCGCCGATCGGGCCGCCATCAGAATGCGGTCCCGATAGGCGTCGATTCCGGCCGCAAAGGCACTACTGTCAGCCTCCTGCCGATCCGTTGGCTGGACAAAGAACAGGGCATGTTGGGATCGAATCGGTCCGCCCGTTTCCCCAACTTCGAGCCCAAACGCGGCACCTGCGGTCCGAGGAGCATCGCCCAGCGCGGGACTGGGAGACTGACGGGAAAACATAGGCAGATCCGTCGCAGTGAGTCCGTGCTTCTCAGCGGCGGCCTCGAGTGAGAGCCCCCCATCTAGGTCTTCCTTCACCGCGGCCGCAAGCTCTTCAGCCTTCTCCCATTTCCTTGCCAGGGTCGCCTCAAAGGTCACACTCTCTCTCACCTCTCCCAGGGGCCGCACGCCGGCCGGTTTGAGAGAATCCAGGCGGAATACGTAGTACGCCCGCTCTGACTCGATCACGTGCGATGTCTCGCCTTCGAGGGCGTCAAACGCCCATACTGCTACATCGGGGACGAAGTAGCCGTCGACACGCAGTCCGCTCCCTTCTACCAGGGGGTCGGCCGTCCGAACCGGGATCCCCAGGGTCGACGCCACAGAATCGAGAGCGGTCGGATCCTCTTGCTCGGCGGCATACATGTCCAGGGAGTCTCCCCGTGATTCCACCGCGACTAGATGGTCCCCTTCTAGCTCCACCGAAATCAGAATGTGGCTCGCGTGGTATGTATCAGCGCCCTTGGAGTGGAGCTTGATTATGTGGTAACCGAAGTCCGTAAGAACCGGCTCAGATATCTGTCCGGGACGTAGGGCCAACGCGGCCTCGGTAAATGCCGTAACATGCTGGCCACGTGCTGCCTCGCCGAGATCGCCACCATTCTGTCTACTCACAGAGTCACTAGATTCGCGGGCGGCCACTTCCGCGAAGTCTGCGCCGGCTCTCAGCTCCGCTAGAATCTCCCGTGCCCGAACTAGCGCGGCTGCCGAGTCAGTTGCACTGGGTATCCTCGATACCTTGGCGAAACTCGTATAAGCTACTGCTGGGCGCTCGTAGTCCTCTCGGTGTTCGTTGTAGTACGCCGCGATCTCCGCATCGGTGACGTCGACTTCCGTGTCGCTCACGACAGCCTGCGGGAGGATCGTGACAATGCGTACCGCTACCGAATCGTTTTCATCTTGGTAGATGGTCCAGAGTTGGTGATCCGATAGGAATACATCCCCCACCAGGCGCTCGTATAGCTTAATGCGAGGAAGCTCCTCTTGGTAACGAGCTTGGATGGCCAGCTGGAAATCCGTTCCCGCTGCCTCCAGATAGCGCTGGTACTTGGCTAGATCGAATTGACCATCGGTTTGAAAGGTCGGTTCTTGAATGAACTCCGGCAGCGGCTGGTTCCTCATGGCATCGGCTATCTCGCGATCGCTGACCGTGATACCACGGCGACTGTACTCATCAGCCAAAGCATAGGCTTGCACGAAACTCTGCACCACCTGGTCTTCTAGATCACGGAGTTCGTCCAGTGTGGTGAGCGCTGCCCCGTTACTCCGCTGCTGCTCCTGGGCCAGCCGAACGCGACCGTAAAATGTCTGGTAGTCGACCTTGTTCCCGTTGACGTGCAATACCACATTGGATACCGCGCCTCCTCCGCGACCGCCGACATCCATACCGACGTCGAACACCATCCACCCGACAAATGCCAGGGCTACGGCGAACATGATCCATTTGGCGCTTGCGCGCATTGTCCTCATCATAAGCCAACTCACCCGCTCCAGCGGTCAATCGTGTGAGAAGCGGTAAGTCTAAGTGGGACAACGGACAAACTCAAGCCGAGCGGGCCCTTTAACAGTTGATGTTTTGGCCCTCAGAGACTAAGTTCGGGGCGTTTCGCCACCTCTCAACACAGCACTGTTAGCCATGGCTTACCAGAGCGAAATCGAGAAACTTGAGCAGCGGTATCACGAGAATCCACAGCAGTGGTTCGCGGCGCTGGCCGATTCCTACCGCAAGGCGGGGAATCTGGACCTCGCGGTGGAGGTCGTACGCGGTGGGCTCGAGAAACGTCCTAACTACGCGAGCGGCCACATCGTTCTCGGTCGATGTCTGCTAGATATGAAAAAGACTCTGGAGGCAGCCTCTGCATTTCAACAAGTGCTCGAATTGGATGGGGAGAACATTATCGCTCTGAAGTCACTGGGAGAAATAGCCGAACAGCAAGGGGATATCCCTGGGGCGAAGGATTGGCTCAGCCAGCTCCTCGAGGTCGATCCGATGAACGACGAAGCTCGTGACAATCTGGAACGCCTGAGTGAAATCGCCGTCGAGCAACCTGAGGATGCAGAAATCCTGCAGGAACAGCCTTCCATCGAACCAGGAGCCGCGTGGGCAGCCGAAGCGATGGCAGACATCAAAAGCAGTGAGCAGGAACGGGGTGCGGCGGAGGGAGCGGAGGTTCTGGGCGAGGAGGCAACACCGGTGCTCCATGGCGAGGCGGACCCGGCAGCGGAGACCGCCACCCCGGCTCCCGAGGCGACGCCG
>JARRLJ010000106.1:0-2809 GCA_037387025.1 Gemmatimonadales bacterium | reverse complement strand
GGAACCGGAAGTCGTGGAACCGGTACCCGGGCTGGTTGATGCCGCCCTTCAGGAACCGGGGGCGGTAGAACCGGTATCAGGCTTGGTCGGCGCTACGGATGAAATCGAAACGCCTGCCGGCGAGGAGGAAGCCCCTGCCGTCTCTGACCTGCCGGTTGCTCAGGAAGAGGGCGAGTCAAAGATAGCGGGAGATCTGGAGGTGGTCTCTTTCGATGATGAGTTGAGCTGGGATGCGGGGGAGGACCGATCTGCAGCGATCAGTGAGGAAGATGTAGTCGACGCAGCAGCCCACCATGAAGATCTGGCCCCCGCTGTCGAGTTCTTGGGCGATCCCGATGCGTTCGCAACCAAGACACCGGAAGAAACCGAGGCCGAACCGCCGAGTTCGGGGGCTGATACCGCATTTGTGGCAGACGCTTTCGAGCAAGTCGAATCAGAAGGGGAACCGGCCCAGACAGGAAACCTGGGACAGGTGGAGGATCTTCCTCTTATTTTGCCAGAGGGAGACCAGCAGGCCGCCAGTGGAGTTTCGGCCGATGGCTCGGAAATACAGCCCGTGGTGACCGAGACGATGGCGGACCTTTATGCCAAACAGGGCCTATTCGAGCAGGCTCGTGAGACCTATGAGAAGCTACTGCTGCAGCGTCCTGGCGACGCGGTGCTCGAGCAGAAATTGGCCGAGGTCAGCAGTCAGGTAGAGGCAGCTTCCAGAGAGCGTGCTTCCCGATTCGCCGTAGCGGACACGGGTGGTCAATCCGTGGTGGCTTACCTCCAGCAGCTGTTCGGCTCCACTTCCCAGCAACAGGCGGGCGCGGCTTCGCCCCCTGAAGGCACGGCTGATCTTCCTGAGCAGGATGCGGTGCCGCAGCAAGCCGAGAGCGCATTGCGGTCGGCGTTTGGAGGAGAACCGGCGGAGCCACCCGGGTCGCCGACCATCCCCGCCAGCGATGAGGTGTCACTCTCTTCGGTATTTGGAGGAGAGACTCCACCGAGTCATCCAGGATCCGAACCACCGCCTGCGCGACAGGCCTTGACGGATGAAGCTGACGTGTCGTTTGACCAGTTTTACGGTAGCGGCAAGGAGCCACCGGCTGACACCGATGGTACCCCATCGGATGACGACGATGAATCCGATGAGGGGGCTGACGACGATTTCAGGAACTGGCTCGAAGGCCTCAAGACCTAGGTGAGAGTCGCTGTCCTGAATGGGCCCAACCTCAACCTGGCGAATTCGTCGAGTTGATTCAGAGCCTACACGGATCGGTGGACGGGGCTCTCATAAATGCCGCGGCTCTCACGCATACTTCTCTGGCAGTCCGCGATTCGCTCCTGGCCGTAGACCTGAGGTTCGTCGAGATACACCTCTCCAACATATTCGCGCGCGAGGAGAAGCGCCGTCACTCGCTCCTGGCCGATTTGGCGATTGGCGTGATCGCCGGATTCGGCGTCCAAAGCTACCTGCTCGGACTCGAAGCGCTGCTGAGTCATCTTGAGAGCCATAGCAACTGACGCCCGGGTGGCGCGTCGCGAATCCCTCATCAGGGTGCTCGATTCCGAGGGTATCGACGCCCTCATCGTGAGCCACGTGCCAAACGTTAGATATCTCACCGGATTCACCGGCTCGGCTGGGGCGGCTCTAGTGCTGCGGCAGGAGACGGTCTTCTTCTCCGATTTTCGGTACCGCACTCAAGCGGAGCAGCAGGTAGGGGACTCGGCCCGAATCGAGATTGTTGCCTCGGACGTTTGGTCCAAGGTCAAGTCGGTGCTTGAGGAGTATGCAGGCCTAGACCGAGTCGGTTTCGAAGGGCACGTTGTGACTGTCCGGCAGGCCCGTGAGCTAGAACAGGGAGGACTGGCAGCCTCGCTTGTTCCTGCCAGTGCCCTTGTAGAGAAGCTCAGGGCTAGCAAGGATCCAAATGAGGTCGCAGCGATCCGCGCAGCTGCCTCATTGGCAAGTGAAGCCTTGGAGGCGACTCTGCCCCAAGTGAGACCTGGCCAGAGAGAGCAGGACGTTGCTGCCCTCCTCGAGCGCGAACTGCGCGCGCGGGGCTCCGAATGGCATCCGTTTCCCACAATCGCGGCGTCGGGTCCACGTAGCGCCTTACCACATGCGGAGACCAGTGCCAGGGAAATCAAGTCCGGAGACTTCTTGCTCCTTGACTTCGGAGCACAGGTGGATGGATACTGCGCTGATATTACACGTACGGTGGTTGTGGGTGGGAGAGCCGATGAGCGCCAGCGAATGGTGTATGACCTCGTCAGCGAGGCACAGACGAGGGCCGTCAGTCAGATCCGGGCCGGGATGACAGGCAAAGAAGCCGATGCGCTCGGGCGGATTCCCATTGAAGAACGCGGCTTTGGAGACGCGTTCGGACACTCATTGGGGCACGGGTTGGGACTTGAGGTTCATGAGGATCCGCGAGTGAGCAAGAGCAACGATGAAGCGCTTCCGGCCAATTCGGTGGTGACGGTAGAACCGGGAGTGTACATAGCGGGGTGGGGTGGTGTCAGAATTGAGGACGATGTCTTTTTGGGGGAAGATAGGACCCAGATTCTGTCGGATGGTGAGATTGAGCTACGGGAGTTGATCTAGGAAGACGATGGCGACGACTGCTGACTTTCGGAACGGAATGGTACTCGAGATTGACGGACAGCTGTTTCAGATTGTCTATTTCCAGCATGTGAAACCGGGTAAGGGAGGTGCCTTCGTCAGGAGCAAGCTGAAGAATGTTAGATCTGGTGCGGTTCTGGACCGTACCTGGAATGCAGGCGAGCGCGTCAATGAAGTGAGACTGGAGCGCAGGCCGGT
>JARRLJ010000105.1:0-5975 GCA_037387025.1 Gemmatimonadales bacterium | reverse complement strand
TCACTCAGCAACGTTTCTCGGCCTCCCTGATCAACGAGGAGAGGCTCACGCCGAGCGCTTGCGCCAGCTTGTATGCGATGTCACAGGTAGGCGACCTCTGACCGCGCTCGATCATTCCGACGTATGTCCGATGGACCTTGGCCTTTGCTGCCAGAGCCTCTTGGGAAAGCCCTGCCTTGAGCCGGCGTTCCTGAATCACTCGAGCCAGGCACTCGTGGTACGCTACAGTCTTGGGCGACAATGTGACTTCCTCCGATTTCCTGGTTGACCCACCATAGTCTGGTGACTATCGTATTGCATACTATGATCATCTTGTGACATCTGTGCGGAGCCCCCAAGAGTGGTTCCCGCCGAGTGAAGCTGAGATACAGAGTTCGGGAAATGTCGACTATCGCATTATCGTTCGCTCCGTCGGGAGAGATAGCTGTAGTCACCTTGTGTGGTGCGCTACACAGAAGCGACATGGACGCTGCCGTCGACCTGCTCTGCCAGGCCAAAGACTATGGGCCTCGTACGACTATCGTGTGGGACTTACAACATGCACAAATCCAACTGACTCCGAAAGAGATCGGCGCACTCATTAGGATCCTCTCGCACCGTCCCGACGCTCGAGGCGGCAAACACGCGGTGGTCGTCGATAGCAACTTCGACTACGGCATGGCTCGCGTGGCTCAGGCCTATACCGAAGCGTGGCTTCAAGCCGAGTGCATGGTGTTTCGGGATTGGGAGGTTGCATCAGACTGGGTGGAAGACGTAAGCGGGGCGGAACTGCACTAACCGTCGTCGAACTCCGTTGAGCATAAAAGGGACGCTCGACGCAACCTCACCGCGTGCTTGTGCCAAAATCGGCCAGTCGTGATTCACTCTCAAAACACTGCCGAGCACGTCGTTGGCAGTACAAAACAGGTGGCGAACAGAAGAACGATCATTACGAGAACGATCGCACAACCAATCTTGAAGTCGTCCGAGACCCTGCTGCGCTGCTTGACTTCATGCCTCCGAGGTGGCCGCACGGGCGCGATCGGGTGGCTACAGTGCGGACAGATCGGAACAGAGGCCGAGACCCTCTTGCCACATTCAGGGCAGTCGATCAAACTCATGTCGAGCTCCCGTAGCTGGAGCTTTGGTTCAGCCACATACCTCGTAGATGCAAGGAAAGACCCGAATGTTTCACGGGGGACCTGGTCCGCTGGTAAACGTGTTTGGCGACTGACCGGCCGGTGGAGCTGACTGCCGACCCTCGTTTTCGAACGCAACCTCGTCGCAGCGACACTCGACCATCATCTCGTCCTGACCGCGTTGACGTCGCACGTACCAGGTGATACGCTCGTGGAGTATTGGCCGTCCGCCGCTTCCAATCTCCTTACGCCAAGGAGGTGCCCACCTGACAACGCGTCCTCAACAGAGCGCCGCGTGGCTATACCTAATCGACACCGTACTATTGACAGTGCATGAGATCGATTCTGCGTACTGGCATGAGTGGCAGCTGCTGCGAATACTCGGCGGAATCCAGGTGTTTCTGCTGCTGCATCTGCCGCTCCTGGGTATTGTCCTCTACGGCTTTTGGTGTGTCGTGCAGTGGCGACGTTGGGCCCGCGCGTTCTCGTACGGGTTGGCTCTGGTTGGAATCGGTGCTGTCACACTTCATAGTGTGCTGATGGCAGCGGGCAATCCTGAGTTTCGACAGCCGGTGTCATTGGCGGTTCTCGCCGGCATCCTAATCGTATCTGGCGTTCAGATAGTCGTGGTCTCCCGCTTGTCGGGCGCGTCTAGCTGACACCCCACACGAGGCTAATCATAAATCCTCTATCCCGCCGAAGCTTCATGGGGTTGCTCGGTACGGGCGCGCTGTCCGCTCTTGCCGGTTGGCGACCGGATTGGAGCGTTCCCGAGTTCCGCATTCGGACCATCACCGCCGGGGTGGAGTTGCAGAGCGCTGCGGATCTAGACGCCGTGCGTGCCGCGCGTGAGTTCCTGTCGTTGGCGAGTTCCAGGTTCAGCGACTCCTTCGAAGTCCAGACCACCCGGATCGCGACGCAGCCTTTGCCACGCTACGCGTCGTCCTGGATGAGTACTTCCGCACTGCAGTCCATTCGTGAACTCGACCGGCTTGCGGCTGACGCTGATATCATGTTCAACATCGGGCCCGTCCTCACCGAAGACGGAGACGTTCCCGGTTTCGCGTCGTGGGCCGCCGACCTCGCGGCGTCCACGACGAATACCAGCTTTTCCACCCGTTCGGCCACTTGCGGACGGGCTCTGCCTCGAGATCGCGGAATACGACTCGTACGGATTTCGCACGGAATTCATCGGACCCGGCGGCCAAGTGCTCCAGTCGGATGAAACGCGCGAGCCATGCTTCAGCCGTTCCGACCTACCGTCGTACGTACGGGCGCGAGTGCAGCGTTCGGATGGGGCGGTAGCTTGGGTGCAACCCGTGGTGTTCGGCGGACCGGGGAAGGACGATGGCTGAAGCCCGAAGAGGGACGACGGTTTGCCCACCGAGAGATCGCACTCGCGCACGGTGGCGCGGATGAACGCAGTTACGGTGCGGGTCACAACCCGGGAGAGATCACGTCGCAGGGTGCGGTCGTCATTTGAGGATCTCCACCACGAAGGTCGCCAGATACTGGTCTGAGGGAATCGGCTCCACGCCTAAGGGATACGGGTCGAGCCGCTGCAGGGTCAGCCGCACGAATCCCACGCTCACAGACGTGGGCTCCAGGTTGGTGTGCAACTCGTGCTGCAGGGCGTCGCCGTGCTTCGGCGATGTCTCGACGACGATCGCCGCGTCACCTTCCCAGATACAGAGGATGAGCGCGTTGCTCGGGCAGCGGGAGTCGTTGCTCAGCTCCACAAACCGGACGTCGAGATCGACCCCCTCGATGACGGCCTGCTCGCCGACTCGTAGCTGAAAGGGCTCCCCGAGATTCGGTTGCGTAGCATGCTGGCGGTCGAGGTCGGGGGCAACGGGCGAGGCGCAGCCAACAGCAAGTGAAGGGATGATGAGCCACAGAGCACGCATGTCGATGCCTCCCGTCTCGGGTTTCGGATCCCGGCCTAATCGCCTGGCTACACCTTACATACCCTGAGGGTCTGTTGCGGGTCACATCGTTTCGATCTGGGAAGACGACCCATGCTGCTACTCGCGGCCAGGGGCCGGTCTCCTACAGGGTGCCGGACCCTTGGAATTCCCTGATCTCCAGCGCGAAACATTCCGGTGATTAGTTGCATCTACGGGTGTGAGCAGGTGAACCCGCCCGCACACGCAACTTTGATCGGGTGCGCGTTGCCGGGAGGGTCCATGAGAGAGTCGTGAAAGATCGAGGTGACGACCACGCCCGAGTTGGAGGCAGGCACGATGGGAATACTGAACTCGCCTTTTGGGAAGAAACCTGCCTGCTCGGATCCCAGTCGCCAACCACCCAGTCAGGTGGAGTACCGGCTCGAGCCCTACGACTCCGAAGAGGGAAGTGGGTTCGTCGTTCAGACGTCTGACGGTGTGCGCCTCCAGTGGAGAAGTCTGCCTGTCGGAGACGGGCTCCAATCGCTGAGCGTGGTCGGCACCCAATATCATCCCACACCACTGCAGGACGCGGCGTTTGATCCGGGGCAGCCCGTGTGCCTCGTTCCCGAACGCGACAGTCCACACGATCCCAATTCGATCGGCGTTTGGGACCGCGATCGCTCGATGCAGGTGGGGTACGTTCCAGCGGCGGATGCCGGTCGACTCCGCAGAGAATTCCAGAAGGGTCGAAAGTATCGTTGCATGGTAGTGTGGGAGACCACCGCGGGCGCTGACGGTGAGCGCATCGGACTGCGCATACTCTTGGTCGCAGAGGGTGCCAAGCTGGACTTTGGGCTCGATGGCTTTCCCTGGTCTCCAGCCTAGCAGGTGGGGCCACTCACGTTGGATCGTCGCTTTTGGGCTAACGCCGGAGCTTCCGTAGGCGCAGATGCAAATTAACCAGCATGCGGTGGCGGTGACGTCAACCCTGAATCCCGCATCCTCGAGATCGAGAGATGGAAACGTGTGGAAGCTGGTACTGACAGTCTTCTTCTTTGCCGCACTCTCGCACCCAACGCACGCTCAGCGGTACGCTGGTGAAGCGAACGGAACAGACACACCCCGCTGGATCGGACACCTGACAGTCCTTGCTATCAACTCCCTCATCGGTGCGCTCACTGGCGGTGTCGCCCAGCGACTCCGCGGCGGCTCGTTCGAGAACGGATTCGCTTGGGGCGCTGGCGGTGGAGCTGTGGTCTACGTGGGAAAGCGCATAGCGGGAGAGCGATTCTGGGGAGCAGGTCTCGCCGGGCGTGAGATCGCGTTGGTTGGCAGTTCAATGGTTCGCAATGCTTCCGAGGGAAGGCCGGTTCTCTCGCGCGTCCTGATGCAGGTCGGTCCCCTGCCGGTCCGTCTCGACATGACACTTACCGAAGGCATTGAGGTGAAACCGCGTCTGGATGTCTTCGCCCTCGGGTGGCTAGGATACGGTCTGGCAGATCGACGGCTACGGCTCGAGCTGGGTGAGAGTTTCTCGTCTGGCGCTCCCGTCTTCCAAGCCAGAGACGAGGCTATCCTATCTCGCGGTGTAACGGCGAGAGGGCTCACGCAGATGCGCACGGTTTTCCTTAGTGATCCAACACGACTGTCCCTGTCAGCTGTCGATCGTGAGAAGACACTTGCGCACGAGCGAGTTCACGTTCTCCAGTCGGACTTCATTCTGACTGCGTGGAATGATCTGGTGACTGACGCGGTCCTGCGGCGACTGCCTCGTACAGGGTGGCTCAGGGAATACCTGAGTTTCGACGTGGTTGGTTGGATGCTAATCAACTTTCACGATCTCGTTTACGGTCGTGGTGATTGGCAGTCACCGGTGCAACTCGAGGCCAGATTCTTGTCTCACCAATGAGGTGGTTCGCGTGGGGGATCGTTTCAGGGCTGGTCCTTGTTGCAGCCTGCACGCTGGATTTTACCGGACCCCCTACAGCACAACCTGCAGTGTTTGCAGTTTCGCTTGTGCTAGAAGACATCCCTCCCTCAGCTCGCTTCACCGTGGGAGGCCGGCTAACGCCCGGGCGGGATGCGAACGGACAGCTCCGCGTCGTTCAGGATTCGATCGCCCTCATCTGGGGAACACCGATTGAGCCGGTAGCCGACTCCATGACCCCGGGTTGGATCTACGACACTTCGTGGACGGCCGACCCTGGCGGGATTTCCGCAGGGGCCCTCTGCGTCCAGCCTCCGTCGGTCGTCGGCGTAGACGTACCCGATGATCCGATCTGCACATCGCAGACGTGGCGAGCGGGCGCCGGCGAGTTCGCCGTGTCACGGGGAAGCGAGCTGAGATTTGAACTCGTGGGGCCAGGATCGAGTCAAAGCACTGATGTGACATGGGAACGATGGGCAGTTCAAATCACCGCTGGCGACACTTTTCTCGTCACCGTCTTGGCCAATGGACCGCCACCACAAACCGTAATGATTCCAGGCGACTGGCTAGCCGCAGCGCCGGCAGGTGATCTCGAGGCCGAAATGCTGATAGACGGCAGCCTGACGTCTGACTCTATTGACTATGTCGTCCACGTAGGTGTTCGGACCACACTCCGTTGGATAGTGACTCTGGTTGACTGACGAGGCATGATAACGACCCGCTCAACCGCATCGAGTTGGCTAGGTCGCCAAGAGCACCACTCCGGCGAGCACGAGTGACAGCAAGACCATGGCGAGCGCGCCACGTACATGGGACTTGAGCTGGTGGAAGTAGTCCCGGTAGCCTGCCATTCCTTCCGTACCAGGAATCAGCAGTCGGTTCGGCGTCATTGTGCTGAACACAAGCCAATCGACGACCACCAACTCGACCACATGGGCCATGAGTAACACGGCCATGATGTGACCGGTGAGACTCGGGAATGAGATGGATGACACATACTCGCGTCTGAGTGATAGTTCCAGTGCGAGATGAATCCCGATG
>JARRLJ010000104.1:0-6011 GCA_037387025.1 Gemmatimonadales bacterium | reverse complement strand
CGCTGCTTGGGATGCGTTTGCGCAGGGTAATCAGTTCTGGAATCGCAGCCAAACTCGGGACGATGTGCTGAGGGCAATCCGCATGTATGAGCGGGCGGTGGCAATAGATAGTCTGTTTGCACCGGCCCACGCCATGCTGGGCGGATCCTTGAGCGCGCTCTACCAGTTGGATCCTTCGGAGCGGCACCTGAATCGCGCGCGGGCCGCGCTCGATCTCGCTCGTGACCTAGATCCGAATGCTCCGCTCGTCAGAACCCAGTTGGCCCTGTACTACCACGTGCAAAGAGATTATGGGAGAGCTCGAGGAGTCCTCTCGGGAGTCCTGGCGGAACGACCCAACCACGTTAATGCCTCGTACTACTTGGGGCTCGTCCAGCGGAGCCAGGGGGAATGGGACGACGCCCTCGCTGATCTGAGACGGGCTGCAGAACACGCCCCTGACAACCGGTCGCAAGTGTTCAACATCGCGCTCACCAATCTCTGGCGCCGAGACCATGATGCCGCACTCGAGGATGTAGAGCGTGCGATTCGGCTGGCAGCAGACGTGCCAAATGGATACTCAGCCAAAGCCTGGCTCGAAGTTGTCAGTAACGGAGACATCGCCGCAGCAGAAGCGACACTGTGGGAGGCTCGCGATCTCGTAGGCTCCGGCCCCCTGCTGAAGCAACTAGCGCTCGAGCCGGAGCGCGATTGGTTTGGCCTACTCAATCGCAGCTTCAGAGAGGAGTTGAAGCAGTTCTCATTGCGGGCCCTCGATGTCGATTCGGTGTATTACTACTTCTCCCAGGCGCAGGCCTACTTGTATGACGGCGCGACTATTCGGGCCAAGACGTTCTTCGATTCGACGAGGGTCGTCTTGGAGCAGCGTCTTGCCTCCCGGATCCGCGATTCCGATGCGCACGCGTTGCTGGGACTCACGTACGCCGCGTTGGGTGACAGTGCGCGTGCGGTACGCGAGTCGCAGCGTGCAGTCGAGTTGCGCCCGATCTCAATGGACGCGTTTTGGGGACCTCGCTGTCTCGAGCAGCTAGCGCGAACCAATGTCGTGCTGGGTCAATACGACGATGCAATAACGCAGCTGGAGCAACTCGTCACTGTTCCGTCACAATACTCCCGTTGGCTGCTTCGGGTTCATCCCATGTTCGATCCTCTGCGACGGCACGCAAGGTTCAAACGCCTCATCGCTGGGGTGTGACACACTCAGTTCTTCAGAGATGCCGATGTCTGTGATGTGGGTGCAGCGGTGGAACCGTGTTCGCACGCCCCCGGTGGAGCAGTCCTCGATTTGCTGTGGATTCGAGGCCAACGCCGGGGGCGGCGACACGGTCAGAAGGAGATCACAGCCGCAAGGTATTCGCGTGTCTAGCGTGCCGCGGCAACCCTCACCTGCAGTGGTGCGCACCCGCGAATGGCGAGACCGCCGTAGGTGCGGGCGGACACGCAGCCCTCTGTGTCGAGTGTGGTCAGTCCAGTCTTGCTTGGGTCGTAGCAAGAATAGAGATCCAAATACCCATCGCCGTTTTCGTCGTCGAGGTGACCTGCTGTGTGGCACAGCGGCTTGGCTCCAGCCGGGCCGAACCTGAGCGTGGAAACGTCGACCAACGCCGATGGATCGAAGTACTCAGTGCCCAAGATTGTCACGAACATCCGATCGCTGCTCGTTGGGTTGATCGCTGCCGCGCCGCTGCTCCCGGAGATCAGGATCTCGACTGCTGCGAGAGGCTGCATGAGCGCATGATCCGGACGATTGTCTACGAAGACTGTGTAGAGTGGTTCGATCTGTTGTGCTGGCTCGTCGGCGTGCGCCAGGAATGCGACAAGCGCTTCGATCTCGGCATCATCCAGGCCAATCTTGGGCATCGGCTGGCCAGCCTTCAAACGTTGTGGGTTACGTAACCAGTTCCGCATGCCAGTCGGCGTGTTCGATACAACTCCTCCCGCAAGAGTGGCCTGATACCTTACCTGCGTGAGATTTGGGCCGACGTTTCCTCGCGATTGACCCTCAATGCTGTGGCACGTGTAGCACGAGTGGTCGACTGGGTGGCGCGTCACAGTGAACGCATCAAGACCGCGCTGCAACGCGTCCATCGTGTCTACCGGCGAGCTTGAAGAAACAAATTCTTCCCAATATCTGACGCACACGAAACCGTCGCCGTTTGCATCCGCCCCATTGAGCCACTCGACGTCAGCCTGATGTGCAGGAAAAAGGTTCTCGAGCGCGATGGCTCGAAAGTCCGCGGGACACACACCCGTCGTGCCTTGTTCGGTTATCCCGCCGAAACCGAGCACTAATGCGCTTACGGCCACGACGGGAAGAATGTGGAATCTCGACATAGGTGCCTCCTAGATCACGCCATTTGGGACTGCCGCGTTTGCTTCCATTACACGGTCGACAACGTTGCGCGGAGGTTGTTACCCGAGCGTACGCACGGTGCTACTCAGCCGTGACGCAGCCGTGACGTGAACATTCGGTTCACCGTTATTCACGACCGCTACGGGCTGTGCGGATATAGTAGTTGGCGGATATAGTAGTTGAAGGAAGATTTGTTCTTCTGTGATGCCTCGCCTTGAACCGTTCCCAGAATTGACCGAGGTCGCCCCGGCGAAGGAGCGACTGCCCCGGCGCGAGCACGTCACGCGGAGTCACGGCCCGTGTGCGTGAGTGAAGCACTTGCCGTCATTCCGTTGCCGAGATCCAACAGACCATCGCGGGCCGAGAGTGCGAATAGCGCGATCTACCGAGGACGCGCAAGTGCAATTGGGGTGGCACGTTACGTGCTTTTAACCTGCCGTTGCCCCAACAATTGACTCCAAGTGATTAGCGGACGGATGACCCCCGCCAGCCCTCCGCTGGGGGTGGGCCGTCCGTCGCGCACGGGCAGCACAACAAGGGGTGCTGGCTGCTGGGGCGCGACGAACTAGAAGTGCAACCGTGATCTCACGCCGGTGCGGCGCATTGGAGGTCTTCCGATGCCACGCTTGATGCGCTCAGCTGCTGTCGCAGCCGCTTTCGGCGCGGCGACCGTTTTGCTCACCACCTGTCGTCTGGATGAGCTGATCAGTCCCCCGCCGGTCGGGCCGATCACGACCTCGATAGCCGAGATAGTCGATTCGGCTGCAGTCGGAAGCATCGAGCAGCGCGTTACAAGCATAGGTGTGGACATACCGGGAGAGCGCGCTGCGGCTTGGACGGCCACTAGCGCGGGAGAAAGCCCTTGGCTTTCGCTCAGTGCAACCTCGGGAACGGTCTCGGACCGCCTCACCGCTACTCTCATACCTGCCAATCTCCCTGTTGGAGTCTCCCAAGACACTATTCGGTTCCAGGTGGGAACGGAAGCATCGAATCTCACCGAGTTACCCGTACAGTTCACTATTCATCCCTGTTCGGTGATCGAGATCTCGCCCGACACTGCGGTCACGGATTCGGTCACCACATCCAGTTGCGCAGCTCCCCGGCTGGACGACCGCTTTGCCGCCGTATTTGGATTTACCGCCGCGGCTGGCGATTCAGTGTCGGTGACGCTGACATCAACGGATTTTGATGCCTATGTCGTGCTGGATAGCACGATGGATGCTACTACCCCGCCGCTGGCGGAGGCTGATTCCTGCGATGGTGTGGATGGCAACCCCTGTCTGGTTTACCTACTGTTGAGTGATAGCGGCCGTTATTTCGTCGCAGCGACTACGGCACAACAACACGAAACTGGTGAGTTCAATCTCGGGCTGAGCCTACCGCGGTCGCCGCCAGAGCCGAGCTATCTAGGACAATTCGTACAGGACAGCATCACCGAAGTGCCGCTGGGAGGAGCGGTGTCCGATGGCTCACTGGTCATCAAAGCCGTGCTGGATGACCCCGACATGACGGACAGTATTCGTCTCGAGGTCGAGGTGCAGCCGGTCGAACTCGCGTTTGTCGGCATTGCGACGGAAACGAGTTCTCCTGTCACGAGCGGCGACACCGCCATCGTGACGGTCGATGGGCTCGATGACGATACGGAATACCGCTGGCAGGCGCGCGCCGTCGATCAGACGGGTAGAGCCAGCTCGTGGGTATCGTTCGGGGCGAATCCCAACAGCGCAGCGGATTTCCGCGTTGCCGTGCCTAATTCACCCGATCCACCGAGCGAGATGGAGCAGTTCCGCAGCGACGGAGCGACAGTGATCCCACTGGGTCAGGCAACACCGGAGCGGACGGTGGTCATCGCCGGGACGGTCACCGATCCGGACTCAATCGATCAGCTTCGTCTCGATGTCGAGGTTCAGCCCGTTGGGGTCGCTTTCACCGGAACGCCGGTCGGGTCCAGCGTGCTCACCCCAAGTGGCGGTAGGGCGGTGGTGTCGATTCCGGGCTTGGACGACGATACGGAATACCACTGGCAGGCTCGAGTGGTGGACCAGGATGTGAACACCAGCGCCTGGACGCAGTTCGGTGGCAATCCCGAAACCGAAGCTGACTTCAAGATAGCGGTACCCGATGTTCCCTACGTTCCAGTCGACCTGATGCAACTACGCGCAGATGGAACGACACCCATTCCGGTTGGCGGGACTGTCGACGAGGCCACGGTCGTATACCGAGCGACGGTTAGCGATCCGGATCCTGGAGACCTACTCCGCCTGCAGACCGAAACGCAGCCCCTGGGAATACCGTTCACCGGGTTCCCCAATGACTCGAGCACACAGATTTCCGGAGGTGGTACCGTCTCCGTAACAGTTTCCGGCCTTCGCGACGACGTGTCGTACCGTTGGCGTGCGCGCGCGACGGATCAGGATGGCAACGCAAGCGCATGGGTCTCCTTTGGGAACAACGCGGAAGTGGAAGTGGACTTTGCCATCGCGATCCCCGCCAGCGCGATTGATTTCACAACTCAACCGAGTGCTGTCACGTACGGAACCACGTTCGAACCGCCGGTGACGGTCACTGCCTTTGAGCCATCGGGCGTTAGAGACACCAGCTTCACCGGACAGGTCACGATCGCGATCGCGGCCAACACCGGCACGCCGGGAGCACTGTTGTCCGGGACGACGGTTCAGAATGCGGTGTCGGGTGTGGCGACATTTGACGATCTGACAATCGATCTGATTGGAAGTGGCTATGTCCTGACGGCTACGTCGCCAGCTCTTCCCTCCATCAACAGCGTTGCCTTCGACGTCTTGGCCGGGTCGGCGGGTCGACTCGGCGTCGTGGTACAACCTGCTGCGTCTGCACAGAGCGGTTTGGTCCTGGCACAGCAACCCGCAGTGCGGATCCAGGACAGCGATGGCCATGACGTGAGCGATTCGGGACGGACCGTCACGGCGGAGATCGCGAGTGGCTTCACGGGCGCCACCCTCAGCTCGGCCACGGCAATTACCGACACCAGTGGCCTGGCAGCGTTTACAGACCTGACAATTACTGGACCGGTTGGCGAGTACGTATTGCGGTTCGTGAGCCCCGGCCTGTTACCGGCTGTCTCGAACACCGTAACCCTGAATCCGGGATTGGCCGATCCGTCGACGACGACTGCGGCGGTTCCCGACGGAATCGCCGGCTTCACCACCAAGATGGTGGTCACGGTACGGGACGTGAGCGGCAATCAGTTGTCCGGAGGCGGCGAGGTCATAGCTGCGTTGGTGACCGGCGCCAATGTCGCTACGGCAACGGTGGAGGATCACGGTGACGGAACGTACACCGCTTCCTACGCGCCGACACAAGCGGGAAGCGACACCGTAGCCATAACTCTCAACGGTCAGCCTGTATCGGGTGGCCCATATACGAGTGCCGTGGCCTCGACAGCTGCCTCCCGGATGTCTCTGTACGCCGGGGATAACCAAACCGCTCAGGTCGAAACGACCGTGCCTGTGGCGCCCGCCGTCCTCGTCACCGACCAATACGGCAATGGGATTGCAGGACTCGAGGTGTCATTCACCGTAACGAGCGGCGGTGGAACCGTGAACCCGACTGTTCCAGTGGAAACCGACGCCGAAGGAGTTGCTCGCGTCTACTACTGGACTCTTGGCCCCATCAGCGGCAC
>JARRLJ010000103.1:0-9174 GCA_037387025.1 Gemmatimonadales bacterium | reverse complement strand
GGTAGTCCACCTGCTTGACAAAGCCGTCGATGGTTCTTTCGACAACCAGAGCACTCACTGTGTTGAACAACCCGGGGGTCTTAGTCGCCTGTTGGTCGGTCGTCCACTTCATTTCGTCCACCGCCTCCCGCACACGCTCCGGCGGAATACCCACCTCAGCTGCTGCCTGTTCGACCGCACCGACCGAGAGAGCAACGTCGTCGTCTTCGCGATCTGCGTCGAGTTCGGCTGCTCGCTGGATCACCTGCCGTACTTCAGCATCTTTCAACATCTGGCTTCGCTCAGATGCCGCAGCCAACGCAGCGAAGAACTCGAGTGGTTTGGAGTATCTGCTGTTGCGTCTTGTTGCCAGACCCCGTATTAGGACCTGCTCGAGCCGACCGGGCATCTCGTCCAGCCGCTCTCTATGGTCCGGTGGTGCATCAACGAAGCGCCCCAGGGTGACACATTCTTCGGATGGCCACTCACCAGGTCTGTTACCGATCATCATTTCGTATGCGACGCAGGCGAGGCTGTAAACATCCGTTTGCTCGTCCAGGTTGGCAACGCTGGCAGCTTGTTCGGGGCTCATGTATCCGGGAGTCCCCAGCGGAAATCCGCTGCGCGTGAGGCCCTGTCCGCCAGAAGCACTCACGGCCTTCGCTATTCCAAAATCTGCGACAATGGCGTGCCCATCAGACAGGAGGATGTTCTCAGGCTTGATGTCCCGGTGGAGGACGCTGTGCCGGTGCGCGTAATCGAGCGCAGAGGCTACCTGGTGCGTGATGTGAAGTACTTCGTCGAGGCTGGGGCGAGGAGCCCGGTTTAATCGCTGTCTGAGAGACTCGCCCTCTACGAAGGGCATCACGTAGTACAGCAAGCCGTCTGCCTCCCCTGAGTCATGCAACGCCAAGATGTGCGGATGCTGCAGCTTTGCGGTAAGCTGTATCTCACGCAGAAAACGGTCTGAACCGAGATCCGCGGTTACATCGGGCAGCAGGCATTTCACTGCAACCTCGCGACCATGCTTGAGATCACGGGCCAGGAACACGACTGACATCCCGCCACGACCGAGCTCTCGCTCGAACGCGTAGCGATCAGCAAGTGCTTTCTTCAAGCGGTCTAAGAGGTCGTCCATTACCCCCACCCTGATCATTCCGCGGTTCGAGTGCGGAACAACTATGAGTGCAAGGTAGATGCCGTCGTTAAAGTGGGCTAGATGCGGGACAGCGGTGGGAGTCGTCGTGTCGCAGACATCTGCGAGCGGCGTTCGAGTCGGCCAGAAACGATGGCCTGCCCGAGTGAATTGCAGTGTGACTCCCAGCGGTCATTCTCCGGTCTCTCTGGGAGAGGCCATGGCGCTCCAAAGAGCAGCGGCCAGTACGATGGATGCACCGAACAGGGCCACAGGGTATCGACCAAATAGCAGACTCACAAGGACGAGAATCACCAACAAGCCGACCAACGATCTGTTGCTTGGGCAACTCGGACCGCAGCAATCACATGACATGGCTACTCACCTCCTGCCTCGGTCACACCCCCTCCTCCCTCGTCCTGCACCCGTGTCGCGTCAAACACGTCCCTCGCCTTCTCGCGTAGGCGGTCCTTCGCGTCCTCCACACCCTTGAGGGCGTCCTCCAGTTCGTCGAGCTCGCGCGCATGGATCTTGAGACCCTCCCGAATGAACAGCGCCGCCGCTTCAGAGCGGCTCCTGAAAGCACCCGTTTCTATCCAGGCGTCGAGCTTCTTCGTGGTCGCCTCATCGATTCGGACCATTAGCACTTGGTCGCGCGGCGTCTTTTCCATTTCCTTGAGGCTGTCAGCCAGTCCGCCGGCCAAACAAACGACCTTGAGCGGAGAACCGGAAGCCGGGTCGCAACAGTGGGTGTCTACGTCTATTCCCATGCCTCCCAGTTCTTCTCGGACCCGCTCGAAGATCTTGGATAGGTCGATCTCGGTCATGACGCCTCCCAATAGCTGGTCCTGCGTAATAGATTACGCGTATCGTAATGACAAATTACACATTACGCAACCGTAGAGAGACCCTGGACTGTAAGCAATTGTCTTTTAACCGATTAGATCCCCAGAAGAGCCGTGTGGCGGTATGCTCGGGTCTCCGAATTTGGTCATCTGCACTCCTGCCATGAGTAGCGCAAGGACCAGGGCGGTTCCGCCGAGGGCCAGTTCGGGCTGCGTAGCGGCCACGAGCACCAAGATCAGAACGTAGAGCACCACCATGAGGGCGGGCATCCACGGGTAGCCGGGCACCCGAAAGGGGCGTGATTGGTCGGGTTGCGTCAGGCGCAGGCGAAACAACGCGATCAGAATGCCGGCGTCGATCGTGATTGCTACGAACATCATGAAGCGAATCAAGAATTCGAACGAACGGGTCATTGCCAGTACGAATACGAGGCCGGTTATGAGTAGCAATCCTCCCAAAGGGGTCCCTCCCTTGGTCACGCCGAGGAACGATTTGGGTGCCAGGCCTTTGCTCGCCAGCCCGTATGCGACGCGCGGTACGCCGAGGAAGTTGACGTTTAGGCTGCTGATCAGGATCACCAATGCAGTCACCGTGATGAACGTGCGGCCCGCTTCACCGAAGGCGACGCCTACCGCATCGGCGGCGACCAATGGTGAACCTGCCATCTCACCGACTGTAAGGGCGTTCAGGAAGGCCACGTTGATCGCCAAGTAGAGGCCTGCGACGCCGATCGCGCCGAAGACTAGAATCCTGGGCAACTTCTTCTCCGGTTCCCTGATCTCTTCGGCCAGCTTCACTGCATCGTCCCAGCCATAGTAAGTGAACGAAATAGAGAGGTAGGCAAGGGCAAACCCCAGCAATAAGCCACGCTCCGGTGTGATTGTTCTCCCCGGCTCCCATGACGCACCGTTACCCCACAGCAGCCCCACTCCGATGATCACGAGGATCAGCATCACCTTGAGGGCGGTGACCACGTTCTGGAATGTCCTGCCGACTTGGAGTCCCATCAGGTGAACCAGGAAGAACCCAACGACTACGGCTGCGGCCCATGCACGGATTACCCCCCATCCCGTCAAGAGGATCAAGTACTCGCCGATGACGATGGCCTTTGAAGCGGCGGAGAACCCCCGAGTGACGATCACTTCGCTCCAGCCCGCAACGAAGCCTCCCACCGGTCCGAAGGCGTGCCGCGCGTAGGCGAACTTGCCTCCTGCTTCCGGATGCATGGCGGCCATCTCCGAGAAGACCATTGCCGATCCAAGCGCGACGACGCCCCCGGCCAGCCACGCCAAGAGGATTAGGTTGGGATCCCCCATGTATCCGGCAATGAGCCCCGGTGTACGGAGGATTCCCAGGCCAATGACGAGACCGACGACCACGGCCAAGCCGTCGCCGACGCCGAGGATACGTTTGAGCTGGGCCGGCCGTGACGCCACTTAGCGCGCTCGGTGGTATTGAGGAAGCGACAAAGATATGTAGCCGAGTAGCGGACTAGGTCTGCGCCGCCACTACCCGATTTCGTCCGTTCTGCTTTGCTTGTTGGAGCGCGGTCTCAGCGTGGTCCACCAGCTGGTCGGGCTTGGCATCAGCCGTGGGTACCAGTGCGGCAACGCCAGCGCTAACGGTAAACAGCTCGCCGGATCCAACCCCCTCGTTCGCTATCTCGAGCTGCTCCACCGTGCTCCGTACGCTCTCGCACAGCGTGGTGGCCTGGCTAATGTCAAGCCCGCCGTTCATGATGACGGCGAACTCCTGCCCGTCGTAGCGGGCTGACAAGTCACCGGCCCTACGGACGTGCTCGGAGATGATCAAAGCCAGGTGCCGCAGCCGCTCATCACCGCTGTGGTGGCCGTACTCGGCGTTATAGGCTTTGAAGTGATCGATGTCGATCAGGCCGATGGCGAGGGACATGCCCACCCGTACCGCTCTCTTCCACTCGTCGATCAGAGTATCGTCGAACACGCGACGCGTGGCGAGGCCGGTGAGGCTATCGATCCTGTCTTCCTTACGGCGCTGCTCGGTGACGTCCCGCGCAATTGCGTAGAGCAGCCCGGTCTCGGGCTCCGGGAATGAAGTCCAATGCAGGTCCCTGTAACTGCCGTCCTTGCAACGGTACCGGTTTTCGAACGACAGAGTGGGTTCGCCCGTGGAGAGCTTGCCTGTCTGGGCATGTGTTTCGGGCCGGTCATCGGGGTGGACAAAATCAACGTACGGCCGCTCCAAGAGCTCGGAGGTCGTGTAGCCCAGCGTGCGTTCGAAAGCCGGGTTCACCCGTTTGAAGTATCCGTCTACTCCGGCTATGCAGCACATGTCTAGCGCGTGGGCAAAGAACTTCTCGAGGTCCAGCTTGACGGGCGATTCGGATGCCATCGACCGCACCGCTGCCCCGCAGCCAGGACAGAAGTTGGCCTGCGGCGGCAGCTTAGCGTCGCACTGTCTGCACGTTTCGAGTTTAGCGGCCATAGACGACTGCTCCGAGCATAGGTCAGAACAACAACTCGGCACGGACCCGCTACGGGGTCGGCTACCATAAACCCAACGCGGTCCTAAGTGCCCCGGGCCGTTACTGATGACCGGTCCCGGACGTCCCCATGTAAGATTGTAAAGTGTGCAGTGGTTCGTGATCACGCCAGCGTTCCACGTAGAAACGTACTCTTTCGCTGGGCTAGACGGTCAAGCGGGCAGCGGCTTCCCGTATCGTGCCGCAGTGTATCTCAACGGTGTCCTCCTGGCGCACGGCATATCCGCCAGCGGGCACGATCGCAACCGGGATTGCTTTATTCGCGAAGGCATCGAGTACGAGAGCGTCCCGGCGGCGAAGCCCACCCTGCGTCAGGTCCAAACCACCTAGTTGGTCCTCGCGGTAGGGATCGGCACCCGCCAAGTAGAACACGAGGTCTGGCCTGTGGCGCTCCGCGATCTGGGGCAAATGGCGCTGTAGGATCTCCAAGTACTCATCATCCCCTGTCCCGTTCTCGAGGCCAACATCGATATCGCTGGGGGGTTTCCAGGCCGGGTAGTTGTTCTGCTGGTGGATCGAAAACGTTAACACCGATCGATCCTCCGCGAAGATAGCCGCCGTGCCATTCCCCTGGTGCAGATCGCAGTCGACCACCGCAGCGCGCTCGATGGTTTCGTCCTTGAGCAGGACGCGGAGTGCGATGGCGACATCATTGATGAGGCAGAATCCTTCACCATGGTCCGGGAAGGCGTGGTGGAACCCGCCGCCGAGATGAACTGCCACGCCATGCGCACACGCGTTTCGCGCGGTTTGGACGGACCCACCGACGCAGAGCCACATTGCCCTCCGAAGCTCCGGTGAGAAGGGAACCTCTAGGATGAGCTGTTCCTGACGTGAAAGACTATCTGTCTTCATCTTGCGGATGTATTTCTCGGTGTGGACCAACGCTACTTGGTCGTCGGTGGCTGGCACTGAAGTGAGCAGGTTGCGCTCAGCCAGCGTCTGTTCCCCTAGCAGGCGGTCGCGGATGAGTCGGTACTTACGGGTGGGAAACACGTGGGGCCCGATGTCGACCTCGTAATCGGGATGCCAGACGACTTGGAGATCCGTAGGCATTGACGTCGTGTGCCTTTCTACTTTGTTGCTTCCTTCCCCTAGATACTTCAGATGCTATTGCAGCGCCCGTCGTGCGAAGTCGATGTGGTGCGCACGTTCGTCTTCGTAGGAGCCGGAATGTGTCAATTTAGCCGGCACCCTGCTAGCTTGCTTCCATGCGTATCCGAGTTGCGGGGTCTTCCGGAGACACCACCAAGAAGAAAAAGACCAACTTTGCCAATGCCTGGGTCGAGGCGCGCCAACTCATTTGGGCTCACCGTTCGCGCCTAGCATTGGGACTTGGGTTGATGGTTGCCAATCGTCTGGCAGGCTTGGTGTTGCCGGGGAGTTCCAAGTTCTTGATTGACGAGGTGATTGGGAACGAGCGTGCTGATAAACTAGTGCTCCTAGCGGTCGTCGTGGGTGCTGCCACTTTGGTGCAATCGGCGACCTCGTTTTCGCTTTCGCAGGTGCTGGGGGTTGCAGCCCAGCGTGCCATCACGGAGATGCGCAAGGTGGTTCAGGAACACGTTGCGCGCCTGCCTATCAGCTACTTCGATTCCACAAAGACGGGAGTGTTGATCTCGCGGGTCATGACCGATGCAGACGGAATTCGCAATCTCGTGGGAACCGGACTGGTGCAACTAGTCGGCGGGCTAATGACTGCAACAATAGCGCTGGGAGTCCTGTTCCATCTCAACTGGCGTCTGACGTTGGTGACTATCCTGATCTTGTCCGCCTTTGGTGCCGCGATGGCTGTTGCGTTTACCCGGCTGCGGCCCCTCTTCCGGGAGCGTGGCAAGATCAACGCCGAGGTCACCGGTCGGTTGGGTGAGACGTTGGGGGGTATTCGAGTCGTCAAGGCATATACGGCCGAGCGACGAGAAAAGTACGTCTTTGCCAAAGGTGTCCATCGGCTATTGCGCAACGTTGCCAAGTCGGTAACCGGTGTATCAGCTATTTCTTCCTTTTCGACCCTGATCGTTGGAAGCATTGGGGTGGTGCTGATCATCTTGGGAGGACGATCGATCATCGCTGGCACCATGACCACCGGTGATTTCGTCATGTACATCCTGTTCACTGGTTTGGTGGCTTCCCCCTTGATTCAGATCGCATCCATCGGCACGCAGATCAGCGAGGCGTTCGCGGGGCTCGACCGGATACGGGAGATTCGGACGATGGTGACGGAGGATGATGAAGATGCCAACCGAGAAGCGGTGCCGTCTCTGCAGGGACATTTCGCGTTCGAGGATGTGAGCTTCGAGTACAATCCAGGTGTCCCGGTGCTGAAGCACATAAGTTTCGAGGCGCCAGGCGGTACCACGACTGCTTTAGTCGGCTCGAGCGGATCGGGGAAGAGCACCCTCATAAGCCTGGTGGCGGCTTTCAACCGTCCCAAGTCGGGCGGCATCATCGTGGACGGACAGAATCTGGTCGATCTGCGACTCAGGGACTACCGGTCTAACGTGGGCGTGGTGCTCCAAGAGAACTTCCTGTTCGACGGCACGATAGCGGAGAACATCAGATTCGGCGTTCCGCGAGCCACGCTGCAGCAGGTCGAGGAAGCCGCGGCTATCGCGCATTGTGACGAGTTCGTAGAGAAGTTCGATGACGGACTGGACACCGTGGTGGGTGAGCGCGGGGTCAAGTTGTCGGGAGGCCAGCGGCAGAGGATCGCGATTGCACGTGCAATACTCGCTAATCCGCGAATCTTGATATTGGACGAGGCGACCTCCAGCCTGGACTTCTGGAGGAAGGCGAGATTGTGGAGCGGGGGACGCACCGTGAGTTGCTCGCCAATGGTGGGCGGTATAGGGAGCTATATGACCGTCAATACAGGACCGAGCGGAATCGATTCATAAATCCTGGAGAGGATTTCATACCGGATTTGCCGCGACCCGAGGCAGAACGGGCCACAGTCAGGGGTGATCGATCGGGTTTGTGAGTACGTGAGGACAGAGCTGGCTATCTTCAGCCCGTTTCCCACCAAGCCACCACGCCTCGGTAGTTACAGTCGCGGCATTCGGCGTGCTCAGGGCGACCGAACAATCGTATGCGGGTGCCGCAGTAGGGGCAGACCGCGTACGTATATCCCAGGTCGGCCGACGTGCCTTCCACCGGGTTCTCGTCGTCGATCGATCGATAAACCACTGTGAATCTCTGTGGTCTACTGTCACGGATCTCGAGAAGATGGCGAGGTACAGCTACGTTGTCACCTGCGACTTCGAGGTTCACGTCGGATCCGACGTCTTCGGTGACGGGGTACCACGCGCCGCTGCGTAGTCTGGCGGCGTTTGCCACGGCCCAGAGCCGGGCCCATTCACGATACTCGTTCATATATTGCCTCTCTGGACGGCTTCCCAACCACAGTTCCCGAAGGGCGGACGCATAAAGTGATCCTGGTTACGGGCCGTTTCTGTGATCTGCGTCGCAGATTCGGGCTGTCCGGCGTCCCGCGGTGCCTGACGAAGCCAGGTTGACCCCCGGGCGTGCCAGGGTAGCGTTAGCCATGGCCCACGGAACCGGGAAGGGCATTCTTGAGTCGTAGTAGGGACCTCACGACACTTACTGCGACAGGTGACCGGCGAGGAGAACGCAGCCATCATGTTTGAACAGTGTGAGTTCATCGAGGGAGTTGTTCCTGGCTGTCCCGTTCTTTGGACGCCGGAAGGCAGCCGTTGACGGGTGAAGTCATGATGGTTGGTTGCTTGAGAGTGAGCCTCCTCGCGCTGGCCGTAGGTGGCTTGTCCGGATGCCGTAGCGGCGTTGGGGAGTGGCACGAGGAGGACGGATATAGATGGCGCGAGGTGAGAGGGCCAGGCAAGGCTGGACCGGGTTTCACACAGCTCCAACCATCGAGGACCGGTATCGAGTTCGCAAACTCCGTCACCGAGCGACAGCTGTTGCAGAACCGCCATCTGGGCCAAGGATCCGGTGTGACGCTAGGTGATGTAGATGGTGATGGGAGAGTGGACATCTACCTGGGTAAGACCGATGGACCCAACGTTCTCTACAGGAATTTGGGTGACTGGCGTTTCGAGGACATAACCGAACGAGCTGGCGTTGCTGCAGATGACAGGTTTACGACGGGTGTGGTGTTTGTGGATGTGGATGGTGACGGTGACATCGATCTTCTAGTTCTGTCGTTGGGGGGAACGAGCTCACTGTTCCTGAACGACGGCACCGGCGTGTTCACGGAGAAGACCGAAGGCGCAGGACTCGAATCTGGGTTTGGCAGCACCACTGCGACGTTGGCGGACGTGGATGCTGACGGGGACTTGGACCTGTACGTAGCCAACTATCGCGTACGCAGGGTCGAAGACGTGTATGCGCCTGCGGACCGGACATTCGAACGTACGCTTCGAAAGGTGGGAGACCGCTGGGAAGTCGCGCCGAACTTCCGAGAATACTACCGTGTGCGTATAAGGGAGGATTTGGGCGCTGTCGTTCGCACGCAGCGTGCGGAACCAGATCTCTTCTACTTGAATGACGGCAGCGGGACATTCCAGCGCGTCCCGCTGACATCGGGGCGTTTCCTAGACGAAGACGGCAAACCGCTCCGCGCAGACCTAGAGTACTTCGACCTCTCGGCGCGCTTCTATGATCTGGACGACGACGGCGATCAAGATCTATATGTTGCCGCCGACTTCGAGGACCC
>JARRLJ010000102.1:0-9447 GCA_037387025.1 Gemmatimonadales bacterium | reverse complement strand
GAGTGAGTGCCTTGGACATAGCGGAGCAACTGGAGGACAAGCTGCGGCGGGGCGAGTTGAAGACCGCCGATTCTGTGCGGTCTTGGCTCAAACTGAGCATAGTACAATACCTTGGCAACAACGACAGTTCTGGAGATCTGGATCTCGGTGATGGTCGAGGTCCAGCGGTGTTTCTGGTCCTGGGCGTGAACGGTGTGGGAAAGACCACGCAGATAGCCAAACTCGCGCACCGTTTGATTGGACAGGGTCGGAGCGTCCTCCTCGCGGCAGCCGACACCTTTCGGGCTGGTGCGCAGGAGCAGTTGAGCACTTGGGCGTCCAGACTCCAAGTGCCCTGTGTCTCTGGTGCTCGGGGAGGAGACCCTGCATCCGTTGCCTTCGACGCGGTCGAAGCGGGGACGGCCCGTAACAAAGACGTAGTCCTGATTGACACAGCGGGACGCCTCCACACCCACGGCGACCTGATGGAGGAACTCAAGAAGATCGCGCGAGTGGTCGGTCGCAAGCGAGCTGGCGCGCCGCACGAGAATCTGTTGATACTCGACGGCACCGTGGGTCAGAACGCCTTGCAGCAGGGAAAGACGTTTGCTCAGGCCGTTCCGATTACGGGTCTCGTCATCACCAAACTCGATGGCACGGCAAAAGGTGGGGCCGTTCTCGCCCTGCAGCGGGAGTTGGGCATTCCGATCAGGTTCATCGGAGTGGGAGAGGGCGTTGAAGATCTGGAAGTGTTCGACGCGGATGGGTTTGCGGAGCGACTCTTGTCGGACTGATGGCTCTCAATCTCGACACCTCCGTTCAATTTCTGAAGGGCGTCGGCCCGCGACGGGCGGAAGCATTTCAGCGAATGGGAGTGAATACTGTCGAAGACCTGTTGTATCACGCTCCACATCGATATCTAGACGCCACGTCGGTAACACCAATAGCACGGGCAGCAGTCGGTAGCGAGGTGACGCTGGTTGGCAAGGTGGTGTCAAAAGCAGTGGTCCCAACTCGCAAGAGACTTCGCATCTTCCGGGCAGTCATCCGCGACGCTTCGGGAATCATAGAGTGCGCTTGGCCCGGTCAGGCTTATCTCGACCGTGTCGTTAAGCAGGGCCAACTGCTACTCGTCACGGGCCCCGTCAAGCACTATCACGGTAGACAGGTCGTGCCGCGCGAACAAGTAGTGCTAGCGGAGCCGGACGACGACGAGTCCGTAGAAGACGTGACCCGCGGTATGGTACTCCCCGTGTATCCTGCAACCGAAGGACTGAGTCATCGCCAGGTTCGCCGCCTGGTTGCTGACCATCTGGATCGAATGCTCGAATGCGTGCAGGACACGCTGCCGGAGGCCTTGCGGGGCGAGCTGGGGCTGGTTTCCCTCGAGCGAGCATTCCTCGCTTTGCATCGGCCGTCTTCGCCGGGTAGCGCTAGAGAGGGGCGTCGTCGTCTCGCGTTCGACGAGTTGTTTGATCTCCAACTCGTGGTGGCGCGTGCGCGGTACCTGGCGAAGAGCGCTAAGAAAGGCACTCGGTTCGAGATCAAGAGAACGCTGACCACAGCGCTCAGAGAGTCGTTGCCGTATGAGCTGACCGCAGGCCAGCGCAAGGCGATTCGTGAGATCACCGGAGACATGACCAGAGGCGAGCGAATGCATCGCCTGCTCATGGGTGACGTGGGTACCGGCAAGACCGTAGTGGCGCTGTTTGCCATGCTCCTCGCGGTTGAGAACGATCACCAGGCCGTGTTCATGGCCCCGACCGAGCTGCTGGCCGAGCAGCATTCGCGGACTATCGGTGAGATGCTGGCGCCCCTCGGCCTGGTGCCTGAGATGCTGATCGGCCGCTTGTCACAAGGAGAGAAGAAATCGATTCGAGAACGGATCGCCAGCGGTGTCGGGCGCGTGATCGTCGGCACCCACGCTCTGATCCAGGAGCACACGGACTTCGGTCGATTGGGGTTGGTCGTCATCGACGAGCAGCATCGTTTCGGGGTCGAGCAAAGAGCGGCCCTTATCGAGAAGGGTGAGGCTCCGGATGTCCTCCTGCTATCGGCCACACCAATTCCGCGGACGCTAGCACTCACACTCTATGGTGACCTGGACATATCCACGCTTAAAGAGAAACCCGTGAGCCAGACTGCCGTGAAGACCGGTGTACGGACCGGCCGCGATCGTTCCGCAGTCTATGCATTTCTACACGAGGAATGTGCTGCCGGCCGGCAGGCGTATGTCGTATATCCCGTGATCGATGAGTCGGAGAAGGTGGACCTCAAAGCTGCGACCACCATGGCTGAGGAGTTGCGCAAGCGCCTTGATCCGCTGACCGTGGGACTCGTCCATGGAAAGATGAAGGGCGAGGAGCGCGACGAAACCATGCGCCGGTTTCGTGACGGTGATCTGGACGTGCTAGTGGCCACAACGGTGATCGAGGTGGGGATCGATGTTCCCAACGCCACGGTCATGTTGATCGAACATCCCGAGAGATTCGGTCTAGCGCAGCTGCATCAGCTACGCGGCCGCGTGGGACGCGGGGTCGATGCAGGGCACTGCATCCTGCTCACGGACGACTACAGCGCCGGCGCAAGGCTCAACAAGTTCGCTCGCACAGCCGACGGATTCAAGATTGCCGAACTCGACCTGAAAGAGCGGGGGATTGGCGAAATGACGGGAGTGCGGCAGTCAGGTGGTTTCAACCTCAGGTTCGCCGATCTCAGCGAGGACGAAGATCTCGTGGACGCCGCGCGTCGCGCCGCACTGGGGATCATCTCCGACGATCCCAATCTCTCGCACAAATCACACGAGTCCTTGCGCCAACGTATCGAGCGCCGTTATGAACGGGGAATGGAGTTGTTCAGGGTGGGCTGAGGTGGCGCACCGAGTTGGACCTCAGGGATACAGCTTTGTCATCATCCGCGGGAACGCTATAACCTCACGTATGTGAGGCACACCGCAAATCCACGCTACTGTTCGCTCTACACCGAGGCCGAACCCGGAGTGTACGAAGGTACCGTACTTCCTGAGGTCCAAGTACCAGCCGTAAGCCTCCTCGGGAAGATTCTCTTCCCTGATCCTGCTGAGCAGTCTGTCGTGATCGTCCTCACGCTGGCTGCCGCCGATTATCTCGCCGTAGCCTTCCGGTGCCAGACAGTCGTCACAGAGAACCGTCCGCGGATCATCGGGGTTCTCTTTCATATAGAACGCCTTGGCACCTTTGGGATAGTTGTACACGAACACCGGCCGGTCGAACTTCTCGGCGATGCGTGTCTCGTCTTCCGCTCCCAAGTCGTCGCCCCATTTGATGTCCGAGTCGGTTGCTGACAATTGGGCTACTGCCTCGGTGTATGAGATTCGGTGGAACGGCGGTGAGACGCGTTCCAGCGGCGAACAGTCACGCTCCAACGTTTCCAACTCCTGCTTGCGGCGGTCGAGGCAGCGCTCCACCACAACTTCGGGTTCCACCATCCAGAACTCTGCCAGGTGCCTCCGGGTCTTGGATTTCTCGGCACGGAATGTCGGTCCGAAGCAATACACTCTTCCCAGAGCGGCCGCCGCCGCCTCCAGATACAGCTGCCCTGTCTGAGCCAGGTACGCCTTCCCGAATTCGAAATATTCGGTCTCGAACAGGTTCCCCGTAGATTCGCCTATGGCACCGGTCAGCAACGGAGTGTCTACTAGGACGAAATCACGCTCATAGAAGAAATCGCGAATCGCCTGAATGATCTCATGGCGAACTCTCATTATCGCTACTTGACGGCGCGATCTGAGCCAAAGGTGCCTCTTATCGAACAGGAATGAAGTGCCGTGCTCCTTCTTCGTGATCGGGAAATCGACACTGGGGCCCAAGCGCTCGAGTTGCGACACGGCCAGTTCCACTCCGCCGGGCGAACGGCTGTCCTCTTTCACGATGCCCGTTACACAAAGCGACGCCTCTTGGGTCAGCTCCCCAAACGCCTCCCACGTGCCCGCGTCCGTTTCGTTCTTGACGAGTACGCACTGTAGATGACCAGTCCCGTCGCGGACGACTACGAAAGCGATCTTGCCGCTCGATCGAGTAGTGGCGACCCATCCTTTTATCGTGGCTGTCTGCCCGATGAGGTCGGGAAGATCCCTGATTAGCGTGCTATTAGTCATGGGGCGGGAATCGTATAGGCCCTAGGGTCGGCTGTCAACGAGCGTGAGAGGGCGTTTACTCGGCTGCCGCGTCGGCTTTCGCCGCTAGCACGAAATCGCTCTCTGTCAGACCATCTATCTTGTGGGTCCAGATCTTCAATTCTACGCGCCCCCATGACAACGCTATGTCAGGGTGATGGCCCTCTTCTTCGGCGATCGCGCCCACTTTGTTAGTGAAATTCAGTGCCTCTGCAAAATCGTCGAACGTGTACTCCTTTTGCAGGTGATGCTCGTCAACCACGCTCCATCCCCCTCCCAGTTCTTGCTGGAGTCGCTGGATATCGTCACCTACGAGTGGTGGAATGCCTCCCCTGCACGGCACACAGCGCTTCTTCGCAAGCTTGCTTGGCATTTACTATGACTCCCTGTCTGTTAGCTGCTTTCGCTCCCCGCTCCCCACTCCCCGCTCCCCACCTTTCACCTCATCCCACAACCGATCGAGTACGTTCAGCCCGGCCGACGCCACTTCTATCCCGCGTTCTTCAGCAAGTTCCTCAATCTTCCGAAATCGATCCACGAAGCGGGCGTTTGCTTTTTCCAAGGCCGCCCTGGGATCGCAACCGGTCTTTCGTGCGAGGTTGACGACGGCGAACAACAGGTCACCCATTTCTTCTTCGATTCGGTTGCTGTCACCGCCAGTGTCGATTTCGGACTCCAGCTCGACCAGTTCCTCGCCGATTTTCTCACGTGGACCGTGTGTGTCCGGCCAATCGAAGCCCACTCCCGCAGCACGCTCCTGCAACCGCACCGCCATGATGAGGGCCGGCAGCGTGGCGGGCAGCCCGTCCAGCACGCTTCGTTTCCCGTCACTCTCGTCTAGCTTGGAACGCTCCCAGGTTTCCGGCCTTTCACCCTGCTCGAACAAGTGGGGATGTCGGCGCCACATCTTTTGTTCGATAGTCCGTGTGACATCTTCGCTCGTAAAGTCGCCGGCCTCCTCTCCCAATACGATCTGAAACGCCAGATGCAATAGCAGATCACCCAGTTCGGTCCGGATTTCCTTCGGATCGCCGGTTGCCAGAGCATGGTCGAGCTCCATGACCTCCTCGACCAGATACGGCCGCAGGGTTTGCGGCGTCTGAGCCGCATCCCACGGACACCTCTCACGGAGGTCACGGACTAGTTCGACTATGCGTCCAAGCGCTGATGGTTCTTGCATTTGCGTACTCGGGCCGGTACAATACGCGACCGATTGTGAAAGTGTCAACGACGTTGCGCCGAGGCCGTGCTTGGGTCGAAGTCAGCCTCGCCAATCTGTTAGCCAACGCCCAAACGGTGCAGCTGGCTGCTAGAGGGGCTCCCTTGCTTCCGATGGTCAAGGCCAATGCGTACGGACTCGGGGCCGTTGACGTCTCACGTGCACTGGAGCAGCTGGAACCCTGGGGATTCGGCGTCGCCACCGTCGATGAGGCCGTTGAATTGAGAGAGGCCGGCATAAGTCGGCCCCTTGTTGTTTTCACCCCCGCTTCAAAGAGCGACCTGGATCTGTACACCGCCCACGATCTCCGTGCCGTCATCGACACCCCTGACGTCGCACAAGCCTGGAATTTACCGTTCCACGTCGAGATCGATACTGGCATGGGCCGTTGCGGCATCAGATATGACGATCAACGAGTGACGTCATTCGCCTCCGGCCATGTGGAAGGGGCTTTCACCCACTTCTATGCCGCCGACAGCCGTCCGGAGACGGTGGCCACCCAGTGGCGACGATTCGAGCATGCTCTGGGGCAGCTTGGCCAGGATGATTTGCTGGTGCACGCAGCTAACAGCGCCGCCTCCTTTCGCTTGGGGCGCCGACTGGATCTGGCGCGACCCGGGATCTTCTTGTACGGTGGCCGCTGTGGCGATGATCTGCCCGAGCCAAAGCCGGTCGCGGTGGTGAGGGCGCGCATTGTGAGCATGAGATGCCTCCCTGAAGGGGAGACGGTGAGTTATGGGGGTGAATGGGCCGCGCCGAAAAATACCACCGTGGCCACCCTGGGAATCGGGTACGCCGATGGGATACCGTGGACAATCCGTGGTCGCGCGTCGGTCCTGATCAACGGCCGCCGTTACCCGGTCGTGGGGCGAATCACGATGGACTTCGTCATGGTGGATCTCGGGCCGGACGCTTCAGTCGCCCGTGTGGGGGACGTCGCCACCCTGATAGGAGATGAAGCGACCGGGGCGATCACCGTGGACGAGTTTGCCGAGTGGGCGGGGACTATCTCGTACGAAGTGCTGACGGGACTAGGCCGCCGTGTCGAGAGAGTATACGTAGGCGGCTGATGCAACGCGGGGGGCGCGTAGCTCTCATCGTGCTCGACGGAGTCGGAATCGGTGCGGCGCCCGATGCCGCCGAGTACGGTGATGTGGGAAGTGACACGCTCGGCAACGTGGCGCGAGCGGTGGGTGGGTTACGGCTGCCCTACCTACAGTCGCTGGGCCTCGGTTGTTGTCGGCCACTTGAAGGCTGTGGCTGCGGTGGCCCGCTCGGGGCGCACGGTGTAGCGTTGCCGCGCTCCAAGGGGAAGGACAGTACAGCTGGTCACTGGGAGATATGTGGGCTGCGGCTCGACAAGCGGTTCCCAACGTTCCCCGAAGGATTTCCTCCTGACGTAATCGGCCGGTTCGAGCGCCTGACCGGACGAGCGGTCATCGGAAACAGAGCCGGATCCGGTACCGGGATTATCGAGGAGCTGGGAGGGCAACACGTGGAGAGCGGAGCCTGGATCGTATACACTTCGGTCGACAGCGTGTTTCAGCTCGCGGCGCACGAGGACGAGATCTCGCTCGAAGAGCTGTATGGTGCCTGCCGTATGGCGCGCGATAAGGTGATGATTGGCGATTACGCGGTTTCCCGGGTAATCGCGAGGCCCTTCACAGGTAGGCCGGGTAGTTTCCGCCGCACGGCGAATCGGAGAGACTTCTCCCTGGAACCGAGTGGGCCGACATTGTTGGATCGCTTGGCCGAGGCCAACGTGAACAGGATCGGTGTGGGCAAGGTCGACGATCTGTTTGCGGGTAGGAGTATCACCAGCAGTCATACGGCGACAAACCAAGAGGCCTACGAGAAGATAGCTGAGGCATTGGAGTCGCTGGATATGGGGCTAGTTTTCGCGAACGTCATAGAATTCGATCAGACCTGGGGGCACCGTAACGACGTTGAGGGGTTCTATAGGGGGCTCCTTGAACTGGATGGTGCACTACCTGACATCGTCGCCCGGCTGGGAGAAGAAGATCTCATGATCGTGACTGCCGACCACGGCAATGACCCGACCACGGGATCGACGGACCACTCGAGGGAAGCGGTGCCTGTTCTGGTTGTGGGACCGAGAGTCCAGCCGGTATCGATCGGTACCCGCGGGACGTTGGCAGACATAGGGGCTACTGTGTCTGAGTATTTTGAACTTACTCCGATCGCTGGAGACTCCTTCCTGGAGGAGGTGGCCCCGTGCAAGACGAGCTGACGACCGCTGCGCGGGGGGCTCAGGCCAATGCGTACGTGCCGTACAGCGGGTACCAGGTGGGGGCTGCATTACAGGCGGAGGATGGACGGGTGTTCACCGGTGCTAATGTGGAGAATGCCTCGTATGGGTTGGCCAACTGTGCAGAACGAGTGGCCATTGGTGCGGCCGTGACCGCTGGGGCACGGCGCTTTTCCAGGATTGTCATAGTGACCGGCTCTTCACCACCTGCTGCCCCGTGCGGTGCCTGTCGCCAGGTACTGAGCGAATTCGGTCGGGACTTGGTGGTGGAGGCGGTGGGACCGGAGGGATCGCGGCGCTGGCGTTTGGCAGACCTGTTGCCGGACGTTTTTGGGGTTCATGACCTCGAACGATGAGAGTGGGATGGGCGAACGAACGAGATTCACATTGAGTTCGAAGATACGACGTACGGCCGGACTTAGCGTGACCATTCTTGCACTGGGTTGTGGTGAAGACGTAGTGGCGCCCGCTGTATGTCCGGCGTACTGCCCGGCGACCACCCTGGAGGTACTGGACACGCTGTTCACGACCGCCGTCGCACTGGATAGTACCTACGACGGGTACATTGTTCCTGACTCATCGACGCGGCTTCAAATCGGTGCTGATTCTGCACTCCAAAGCATGGGCGTTTTCCGGTTTCGCCCGTTTCCCGATACGATACTGGACGTGAACGACCTCAATAGGCCACTTCTCGTCGTGAGTATCGATTCCTTTGCACTTCTCCTCGCCATGACCAAGCGTTCGGTGGATACCACGGGGCCCGTGCTGCCGGTTTACGCTCTGCCATCGGACGTGGACGCTTCGACCGCGTATGATGACCTGTTGCCCTACGTTGACGACAGTACCCGGATCGGTGCGGTAGAGCTCGTCGACTCAGTGACATTCGGACGGATCTCAGCCGTGCTGCCAGGCGACGCGTTCGGCGTCCTGACCTCCGACAGTAGCGCGGCACTTGGAGTAGCCTATGAGTCGGCGCAATCCGGTTTTGTCAATGTCGTGACGCGGGACAGCGCTTTGGCGGCGACGCTCCTAGTGCGCTACGTACAAGTCGACTCCGCCGATGGGGTTCTTGCCGAACGCAATGATACAGTTGCAGTCGAGTTCGATACGTTCGTGTTTCCAGCGCCTCCTGCACGAGACCTTGACGGACTGGTGGTTGGTGGAGCACCTGCTGCGCGAACCCTGTTGAGAGTGAACCTTCCCACGCAGATCATAGATTCGTCCAGTGTGGTGCGAGCCACCTTGTTCCTCACTCCTACTGCGCCGGTGTACGGTTTCCGAGGCGACTCTGTATTGATTCAGACGGAGACCCTGTCGATAGACGTGGGTGCGAAGTCACCGATCGTGTCCACCGCCACTGACACGGTTGGTCGCGGAAACGCGCTCGTGCCTGTGGGGTGGGCGGACACGGTGACCATAGACGTGACGGATCAGCTACGAGTGTGGAAGCAGATTCCTACCTTGCCTCGCACTATCTCTGTGCGCGTCCGGCCCGAGGGCTTGTCCATTGCGGAGTTCCGCTTCAACTCCAGCAGAAGCGCCATCGGGACTCCGCTGTTGCGGATAAACTATGTGCCGCCGGTGGTTGAGCGAGGAGGTACGTGATGCGGCGACTGGCAGCGCTTTTACTCGTTCTGTTACTACTGTCTTCTTCGGAGGCAATGGCCCAAAGCTCGGTTTACGGCGTCTTGGGCATCGGCTTCGTAGGGCGCCCCATAGGAACGCGCGCACGTGGAACGGAGGGAGGTTTTGCCGCGATCGACCCGGGGTCAGTCCTGAACCCGGCTACCGCTGCCGGTTTCAGGCGGCTGTCCGTAGCGGCCAGCA
>JARRLJ010000101.1:0-6083 GCA_037387025.1 Gemmatimonadales bacterium | reverse complement strand
AGCGAGCCCGTGTTTCGGGGTCCACTATGGCTCCTCGCAACACACGATAACCGATGAATAGCAGGAATATGAACAGCGTGGATGTGAGGCGAGCATCCCAACTCCACCATGTTCCCCATACGGTCTTGCCCCAGATCGGACCAGTCGTCAGCATCGCGATCGAAAGGGCCAGTCCCACTTCTGCCGATGCCGCTGCGATCGCGTCGATCTTGCGATCCTTGAGCCACAGATAAGTAAGACTCAGAATCCCCGCGATGGCGAATGCAAGCAGTGCTCCCCACGCCGCCGGTGCGTGGACATAGAAGATCTTCTGAGCCGGCCCTTGCGTGCGCTCGATCGGAGTAAAAGCGAGAGCCCGAATGAAAACGCCCACCAGGCCCAGGAGAGCAAATGTGGTGATGATTTGGCCGCGGCGGGCCAAGACGAGAGCACGATCGTATGTGGTCATTCGTCCAACGTCGCCTCAAACAGGAAGAAACATAGAATGACGAATATGACATCGAATGAGCCAAGCAACTTAAGCCACCCGGCAAGGTCACTCAAGGGACGGTCACTCAGGATGCGGGATGTGAGCTGCACCGCGCCAACCACCGGGGGGATCAGGAAAGGCAGCAGCAGAATTGGCAGCATGAGCTCAGCAAAACGTGTGCGTACCACCATCGAGCTCAGCAGCGTACCGACGGCCACGAACGCAACCGTGGCCATTGCGATGACCAGTATCAGCGCCGGAAGCTGGCGCCAGATAGGGAGATCATAGAACAGTATGAATAAGGGCAGGGATACGGCCTCGACCACCCCAACAAAGGCCAGGTTCCCCAGCAGCTTTCCCACAAAGATCGCCGAAGGTTCGATCGGGGCCAGTAGCAGTCCATCCAGCGCGCGATTCTCGCGTTCCAGCAAGAAGGCACGGTTGAGCCCGAGCATAGCCGCGAATGTGAACGTGACCCAAAGCGCACCAGGTGCAATGTCGAGAGCCGCAACCGCGGTTGGATCTCTGGCAAAATAGAACACGGCCAGGACTAGAACAGCAAATACAATCGCCGACGCAAAAGCCGTCTTGGTACGCCACTCGATCTTCATATCCTTGGCGGCAACTGCCAACGCGGCGGCCCAAAAACTAGTCATTGCTAGCCAGCTCTCTATAGCGGGCCATGACTTCATCGGCACTGCGGCCGGCTATCTGCTCGATGGCCTCCAGCCGCCCTCTCACGAGAAAGCCTACTGACGAAGCAAGATCGACGAGTTCCGCTAGTTGATGAGTGGCAACGACTACTGCCCGCTCTCTCTGTTGTAAGTCTGTTAGCACGCCCCTAACGATCCTCGACGCGGCATCGTCCAGTCCGGTCAAGGGCTCGTCCAAGAGCAAGACCTCGGGGTCAGGCAGGAGAGCCCTGGCAATCGAGAGCCGCTGTACCATACCGCGACTGAACGTCCCCACGCGGCGGTCGCCGTGGGGAGCCAACTCCATCTGCTCGAGCAGACTTGCCACCAGTTCGGGGCTGTTCTTGTCGTGGAGCCGAGCGTAGAACGCCAGGTTCTCACGCGCCGTCAGGGCATCGTAGAGCATTGAGCTGTGGGCCACCATGCCTATGTCACCCGTGTGAGTGACCGTCCCCTTGCTGGGCTTCAGCAGGCCGGCGAGGACCCTTATGAGGGTAGTCTTCCCGGCACCGTTGTGGCCCACGAGTAGCACAAACTCACCACCACGCACTTCGAATGAGACGTCGCGAACCACGTGACGATGCCCGAACTTGCGCGACACCTCTCGGGCAAGGAGGGTGGCGTTAGAGCCAGACATAGCGTCCGCTGAAGAAGGCGGGGGTTCGGTGAATAGTTATGACGGAGTCTTCGGGTTGTCTGATGTCCATGCGGCCAGCGAGCTTCCTTAAACAAACAGGCCGCAATATACCACGGAGGAGTTAGTCGTGGCGCCTGCTATTCCTCGACCGGTTCGAGTTCAAACAGGCCTTCGAGCTTTGTTAGTGAGAGCAGGAAGCGAAGCTCCTCGTCAGCTCCCCTGAGCGACACCGGAATACGTCGCTGGGCGGCTCGCCGTTGAACCATGATCAGCGCCCCCAGGCCGGTGCTATCCACTGACTTGGTGGAACTCACGTCGATTACCAAACGCCCACCCCCCTTTGGAATCCCCTCGAGCCGCGCGAAAGCATCGCTTCGAAACTGCGTGCGCGAGTCGAGGCCGAGTTCCTCCGGAGCCAACACAATCCGCTCTTGGGATGGCCTGGTCCTCACCTGGAGACCTCTCGTCATGTCGCATCGTCATCAATGCAATCTTCATGCAATCCCCGGTACAGGATCGCGTCCAACGAGACCTACTGAGTTCGAGGTAATCACCATAAGTTGGTATGTGTCATATGGTTAACGTCGTCAGCGACGGCCAATTTATGGACCGGATTGGTGGCTGGGCGCGCTTCATGCATTAGCGCGTCTGTGGCCTCGGACTTATATAAGGTTCCCCGAAGTGCAGCGACCACAGGGCCAACCCAGGTAACAGCTTCCAAAACTGGAGGATTCAGTGTCGGATCGAATCGCCACCCTGCTCGACGAACAGCGTACCTTTCCGCCCCCCAAGGAGTTCAAACGGAACGCCCTTGTTAAGGCAAAAGCGACCTACAAGGAAGCCCATGATGCCAGGCTACGCTTCTGGGCCAAGCAGGCCAAGCAACTGGATTGGATTGCGCCGTGGAAGAAGGTCCTGGAATGGAACCCACCGCACGCCAAGTGGTTTCTGGGTGGCAAGCTGAACGCCTCGGTCAATTGCCTCGATCGCCATATCAACTCCGCTATGCGCAACAAGGTGGCGCTGCTCTGGGAAGGCGAACCGGGTGACCGGCGCACGATCACCTACTGGGAGCTGTACCGCGAGGTAAATCGGTTTGCCAATGTTTTGAAGTCTCTCGGTGTGCGCCGTGGAGATCGGGTCGCCATATACATGCCCATGATCCCCGAAGTGGTAGTGGCGATGCTGGCGTGTGCGCGAATTGGAGCTCCGCACTCTGTCGTATTTGGAGGTTTCTCCGCCGAATCACTGAGGGACAGGATCAACGATGCCAAGGCGAAGCTCGTCATCACCGCTGATATCGGCTATCGACGGGGGCAAATCGTACCACTCAAGCGGAACGTGGATGAGGCCCTGAAGGAGACTCCCTCCATCAAGCACGCGGTAGTGGTTCGGCGCCGGGCACATGCCCAGTATGACGACGCGCTGATGCACATGAAGGAAGGCCGCGATCACTGGTATCACGATCTCATGGCCGACGCCAAATCCTACTGCCAGCCGGCAGCGATGGATGCGGAAGATATGTTGTTCATCCTCTACACTTCCGGTACCACCGGCAAACCCCAGGGAATCGTGCACACGACGGGTGGCTATAGGACACAAGCCATCACGACAACTCGTTGGGTGTTTGACCTGAAGGACGACGACGTCTATTGGTGTACGGCCGACGTAGGCTGGGTCACTGGTCACACATACATCGTGTATGGCCCGTTGGCGGCTGGAGCGACGCAGGTCATGTACGAGGGATCACCGGACTGGCCCGACAAGGATCGACTGTGGGATATCGTGGAACGATACGGCGTGACGATCTTCTACACGGCGCCGACCGCAATCCGAGCTTTCATGAAATGGGGCACCGAGTATCCCGCCAAACGTGACCTATCCACCCTGCGGTTACTGGGCACTGTAGGTGAGCCGATCAATCCAGAAGCCTGGATTTGGTACCACCAACATATAGGCAACAAGAACTGCCCGATTGTCGACACATGGTGGCAGACGGAAACGGGCGGCATAATGATCACCCCACTGCCCGGTGTCACCACAACCAGACCCGGGTCGGCGACCATACCGTTCCCGGGTATAGACGCCGACTTGCTGGACGGAGATGGAAATCCAATCAAAGTGGGCGGCGGATACTTGGTCATTACGTCGCCGTGGCCCGGTATGTTACGCACGATATACGGAGACGATAAACGCTACAGGCAGCAGTACTGGAGCAAGTATCCCGGTCTATACTTCCCGGGCGACGGTGCCAAGCGCGACGATGACGGCTACTACTGGATCCTGGGCCGAGTCGATGATGTGCTGAATGTGGCAGGACACAGGATCGGAACAATGGAAGTGGAAAGCGCGCTCGTTGCGCATCCGGCTGTCGCGGAAGCGGCAGTGGTTGGCAAGCCACATGAACTCAAGGGGCACGTCATTGCATCCTTCGTCATCTTGCGTTCCGGTTACAACCCATCGCCTGCCCTCGTCGACGAACTGAAGGACCATGTCGTGACGAAGATCGGGGCTATTGCACGACCGGCAGACATCTTCTTCACACCCGATCTCCCCAAGACTCGGAGCGGCAAGATCATGCGCCGCCTGTTGGGCGACATAGCATCAGGAAGGGCACTGGGCGACGTGACGACCCTGGCCGATCCCAAGGCCGTCGCTGAATTGAAAAAGAAATACGAGTCATTGGAGGGTTAGGCAGTCACTCTGGGCCAGCGGACCAGGCCTGCGAGAGAGACTATGAAGATCGTGGCAATCGTGACCGCACATACGATGCACCACTGACACCACGCGTGAATGACTGCGGCTTCTAGATAGGTAAGATACGCGGCAAACACTACACCAATGCTCGAGAGAACCACCAGGAGCACGCTTGGCCCCTTGCGCTCCATCCAACGGCCTTGCAGGCCGGCAATGCTGACCAAAAAGAGCAGCGCGAACCCGGCGAGGCCGTACATTGCCACCGGGATGCCCAGCAATACCGAGTACTGACTGAGTTGCACTGTCTCACAACCGCCGGTCGAGCAAACCAAGGGTCCCATTAGCCCAAGCTTCCACAACGACAGATACAGAGCCACAAAGAACCCAATGAGGGACAGAGCGGCGGCGGTCATTCTGTGTATCACCTACCGGGCCTCGGCTGCCGCCTTTTCGACTAGTGTCCGCACACTGTCAAACGGTATCGCGCCAAGCACTCGCATATTGCCGATATCGAAGGTGGGGGTAGAGTGAATTCCTGAAGCAGCTATTTCGTCTCTCGTCACTCTTATTCTGGCCGCGTAGCGTCCCTCTTCCATGCAGGTGTCATACTCACCGAGGTCCGCCCCAACCGCCCGAGCATAATCACGGAACTCTTTGAGCGGCTGTCCGGAGCCTATCCAATCGCGTTGGTTGAACATCAGGCTGTCGTGCATCTCCCAGAATCTGCCTTGCTCGGCGGCACATGCTGCAGCATGAAGTGGCAGCAGGGACGATTCGTGGAGGGCGAAGCCGCGAAACCGCCAGCGGGCAACACCCGTTTCCACGAGTCGCCGTTTGACATCCGGGCCCTGGAGGATCGCGAAGTTGGAGCAGGCCCCACATGTGAAATCGGCGTGCTCCACGATCTCGACCGGGGCGGTGTCGCTCCCCATCACGTAGCCGGCAAAAGCTGACGTGCCGACCGGGATTGGAGCGTCGATGATCTGGGTAACAGAGCCACCAGCGCTGGACCGGGCCATCCACAGGGCGCCAGCCCCGATCACAACGATTGCACCCAGAACACCATAGAAGACCTTCATGTTTACTTGTCCTGCCATTCTGAATCCTCCTCCGAATCCCCGAACTCCAGGTTCTCTGCTTGCCGCCGCGCCTCATCCACAATCTGCCGGTTCTCGGCCACTTCGGGGCTGTCGTACGTGTGTCGTACCTCGTAGTGAAACAGTTCACTACGGGCGTCACCCATCATTCTGATCAGCTCGGGTCCGGACCGCAGCAGGTCTTCATCGCCCCTGATCTCCAAGATCCTCGCTGCCAGAGCTCTGAGCAACTCCACTAGCCGTTTTGGCCTCTCAGAATCATAGACCGGGTCAGTCATGTACACTCCCACAACAACATACGCCCCCATACATCCACTGTTCCCAATTCGCTGTAATCATTTGCGCGTGCAACTAGAGGCGTAGTAGATTGTTAGATTGTAGACGACACGTGCATGACCCAGGAGTACTGCGCATGGGAAAAAAGAAAACCAAGCATCGAAAAGAGGACAACTCCAGCCCTTTTGACAAGGCCCGGGACGAACTCCTGAGCC
>JARRLJ010000100.1:0-9323 GCA_037387025.1 Gemmatimonadales bacterium | reverse complement strand
CTGAGTGTCTCGCATGACACCGCACCTATAGCTCTGTTCGACGATGTTTTCGCGGAGCTGGACGAGGAGAGGCAAGAACGTCTACTACTGTTGATAAAGGAGTCACTACCGGGCCAGGCCATCGTAACGGCGCCGCGCGACGCGGAGGTGCCTGCTGTTCTCTTCGAGCGGCCGCGTTGGCGAATGTCGGGAGGACGACTTGAGCAATAACGACCATATCCCGCCAGGTATGAAGAAGCGCGGCGTCCCGCTCGGTGAAGCCCTTGAGCAGTACTTCGAGCGGCACGGCATGAAACGCCGGGTACAACAAGCCAGCGTCATCCCCGAATGGCCACGACTGGTGGGAGCCAAGATTGCTGAGGTCACCACCCCACGTGCGGTTCTCCGCGATGGCACTCTGATTGTAGGAGTCCAGTCTGCGGCTTGGATGCAGGAACTGCAGATGATGTCACCGGAGATCATCAAGCAACTCGCGCAACGCGGCAAGAGAATCAAGCGGATTCTGTGGAGAGCCGAGTGACGGAACCACGGAGCGGGGAGCACCCCGGGGGTGGCGGTTCGGCGCCCCCCTGTTACCGCCTAACTTCATGTCCTACAAGCCGTTAACTGGCCTCAAGTCCATTGCCTAACATCCATTTAATAGGTATATTGATCCGACCTCAAACGGGGTCTCAAACGGCCCCATTTTTTGTTTCTGAATTCCGAGGAACATGACCGCTCAACAACGTTACAGCTCCGACGCAATTCAGGTCTTGAAAGGCCTGGAGGCGGTACGGACACGGCCCGGTATGTACATCGGTTCGACTTCCGCGCGCGGGTTACATCACTTGGTTTACGAAGTGGTAGACAACTCGGTCGACGAGGCGATGGCTGGTTTCTGCGATCGTATAGGCGTCACCATCAATCCCGATAACTCAGTAACCGTTACGGATAACGGCCGCGGGATTCCGGTGGACATCCACAAGACTGAGAAGAAGCCTGGTTTGGAAGTCGCGATGACCACGCTTCATGCGGGCGGGAAGTTCGACAAGAGCACATACAAGGTGTCAGGGGGCTTGCACGGCGTCGGTGTATCTGTGGTGAATGCCCTTTCCGAGCGACTAGACGTGTGGGTCAGGCGCGATGGCAAGGAGCATCACATGGCGTTTGCCAGGGGGAAGACCGTCCAAGAGCTGGAGATGAGCGGCAGCGCCAAGCGTACTGGCACCAAGGTGACGTTCAAGCCAGACCCTGAAATCTTCACTGTCCTGGACTACGATTACGACACAATCGTCAATCGGCTACGCGAGTTGGCGTTCCTGAACTCAGGCGTCACGCTCACCATCAACGACAAGCGCGAAGGTCAGGAGAACCAGGAGCTTTTCCTCTACAAGAAGGGCATCGCAGAATTCGTAGAGTATTTGCGCGGAAGTCGGAAGCCGTTGCATCCCAAACCGATTCACTTTGCAACGACGAAGAACGATGTGGAAATCGACATCGCAATGCAGTACAGCGACGGTTTCACTGAGAATGTGTTCTCATTCGTAAACAACATCAACACTCATGAGGGCGGCACTCATCTCACCGGTTTCAAGAGCGCACTCACCCGCGCCATAAATGAGACTGCGAAAAACAAAGGTTTGATGAAGAAGGTGACTTTCACATTGAGTGGTGATGACGTTCGTGAAGGGTTGATAGCAGTCATCCACGCCAAAGTGAAAGAGCCCCAGTTCGAGGGTCAGACCAAGACCAAACTGGGCAATTCGGAAGTAGAGGGAATTGTAAAGACCGTGGTCTACGAGTGGCTCTGCAATTTCCTGATGGAAACCCCTTCAGCGACTCGTGCGATCATCGACAAGGCGCTGAGCGCGGCACGGGCGCGCGAGGCAGCGCGCAAGGCACGCGAGCTGGTACGCAAGAAGAGCGCGCTGGAGGGCGGCATCTTGCCGGGCAAACTGGCAGACTGCTCTCTCACAGACCCTGCGATGTGTGAGCTCTACCTCGTGGAGGGCGACAGCGCAGGTGGCTCAGCCAAGCAGGGCCGTGACCGGTCTTTTCAGGCCATTCTGCCGTTGCGCGGCAAGATCCTGAACGTACAGAAAGCGCGGGTGGACAAGATTCTGTCCAACGAAGAAATCCGAACGATGGTCACGGCGATCGGGACAGGTGTCGGCCAGGATGACTTCAAACTCGATGATGCGCGCTACCACAAGATTATCATCATGACCGATGCTGACGTGGACGGAGCCCATATCCGCACTCTGCTACTCACCTTCTTCTATAGCCAGATGCGCCAGCTCATCGAAGCTGGGTACGTCTACATCGCCCAGCCGCCACTGTACCGCGTAGCCAGAGGCAAGGAAGAGTTCTACGCCTACGATGAATCGGAACGTGAGGAGTACGTCAAGCGGCTTCGAAATGGAGGCAAGGGCAAATCAGCCAACATTCTGGTGCAGCGCTACAAAGGCCTAGGCGAGATGAACCCCGAGCAGCTTTGGCGTACCACGATGGACCCCTCGGCTCGGACCATTCACCAGGTAGAACTCGAGGACGCTTCTATGGCTTCGAGATTGTTCGAGGAACTCATGGGGGACGAAGTGGAGCCGCGACGTAAATTCATCAAGAATCACGCGAAATTCGTAAAGAACCTGGATATCTAGATTAGATTGCAGAGGTAGGGCGCATAGTGCGCCATCTGTAAGATATCGGCCACCCAAGCCCCCCGCCCCCCAGAATGCCAAGAAGTAAGGCTTGACACATAGCCATATCGCTATTATTCTATCCCCACATGCCACACACAACTAAGAAGCCCCTGCTCAGGGGTATCGATCCGGAAGCCCTGTCTCGGGCCGCCGACACGATCAAACTGCTGGGCCATCCCGAACGGCTCAAGATCGTAGAGATCTTGGAGTCCGGCGAAGCCACAGTGTCGCAGATTCAGGAGGAACTCGGCATGCCTCAGGCGATCGTGTCCCAACACCTGGCCAAGATGCGAGGCTGCGGAATCGTCGCCGCCGAGCGCGACGGCGTACACGTCTATTACAGCGTCCTGGAACCGAAGGTTCGCCATATCCTCGAGTGCATTAGGAGATGCGACGTCTGACCCAACCCAAGGCAGCATCACAGGCGCTCAGGGCGCCGTTTTTTTAGGGAACATATATATGCTTATAGCTATCAGCCTATTATTAGTCGCTCAGCCTCAGGCGCCAGTTACACAGCAAGACACCGTCCCACTGTCGCTGGAAACGGCCGTCGCACGGGCACACGACTACAACCCCAGCCTCCGAGCTGAGCGCGCCGAAGCTGACATGGCAGCTGGGCGTGCACAGGAAGCAACACCGGCCTTTCTGCCCAGCATAGGCTTGGAGACGGGATTTCTACGTACCAATGACCCAGTAGCCGTGTTTGGACTCAAGCTCCGGCAGGGGAACTTTCAGGGTGAGGACCTCGCACTCGATGCACTGAACGATCCCGATCCTTACAACGGGTTCAATACAGTGGCCACGGTGGAGATCCCGATCCTCACACCTGAAGGGATCTTTGGCTACTCGGCAGCGAAACGCGCTGCATCAGCGCGAGAGGCGGCAACGGCTCGCGCCGCCGGAGCAACTACTTTCTTCGTGACACGAGCGTATTGGGACGCTCAGCTGGCCGCCCGCGAGGCAGAGGCACTCGAGGCTGCTCTCGAATCAGCACAGGGCCATGCGCGGCAGGCCGAAGCCATGCAACAGCAAGGCCTCGTTACAAGCCTCGATGCACGGCTAGCACGTGTCCACGCAGCGGGTACCGAGACCCAACTACTCGCTGCGAGGGCTTCCGCCCAGAACGCGCTCTCTGCCTTGCGCGCTCTTCTGGCATTGCCTGACAGCACAGCAATCTCACTGACGGATTCTCTCGTGGGATCGGGCACAACGGCTTGTGAAGCTGGAGTCGCCGGTTGCTCGATCGAAAACCGCGGTGACGTTCTGGCTCACCGGATTGGCCGTGATGCGGCTTCGTCGGCTGTGAAGAGTGCTTGGGGAAAGAACTTGCCTGCGATTGCCGCATTCGGTTCGTACGGATATTTCGGCCAGTCGAATTTCTTTGGCACGGGTAGCGGAAACTGGAGTGTTGGAATCGGGCTCCAATGGAAGTTGTTCCCCGGACTGGCTGGCGTTGGCGCGGTAAACAAAGCCAAGGCCGAGCAACGCGCCGCAGAAGCCAGACTCGAAGCAGCCGAGCGCGAGGCTCAACTCGAAATCATCAAGACGAGGCGGATGTTGGAGGCTGCAATGCAGAGAGTCTCGGTAGCAGCGTCGGGCGACAGGGAGGCAAGGGAGGCACTCGGTCAGGCCCAGCTGAGGTATCAGACCGGCGCCGCACCCATCACCGAATTGTTAGACGTTCAGGCAGCAGCCACATCGGCAACGCTGAGCCTACTCTCCGCTCGTCGCGATCTATTCTTAGCCCAGGCGGCGTTGGACTTTGCCTACGGAGTAAATGACAGATGATTAGAACCACTTCTCTTGCCCTGCTGACAATCGGTCTTCTCGCGTGCGGACATGAGGCCGCAGAGCAGGCCGCATCCTCAGAGCCTTCGGGCAACACAATGACCGTGACTACAGAAGAGCTCATGGCCGTCATCCCGGTCGAAGGAACCGTGCACGCCGAGCACCACGCCGCACTTTCCACCCGAATGATGGCGCGTGTTACCTCCATTCCAGTCGAGGTCGGCGATCGCGTGCGTGCAGGGCAGACACTCATCCGGCTTGGTACAGACGACATAGCGGCCAACCGTGCGAAGGCAGAGGCCGCCGTAACGTTGGCAGCTGCGGCACGTGATGAAGCCGCACGCCAGGTTGCCCGTATGGATACGCTCTATGCGATGGACGTGGTGTCGCTTGTTCAGCGTGACGGAGCGCGACTCAATCTGACACAGGCAGAGTCACAACTCGCCATGGCCGAGGCTACTCTGCGGGAGGTCGAGACAGCGAATCGTTATGCAACGATTAGAGCACCATTCGACGGCGCCATCGTTACCCGCAACATTAGCGAAGGTGATCTGGCAGCGCCGGGGATGCCGTTGATGGTTATCGAAGCTTTCGGCCCGCGCGAGGCGATTGTTTCGGTTACAGCAAACCTCGCCGATCACGTTGCTGTCGGAGCGTTGATAACGGTAAGTACCGGATCAGGGCTCACGACCACCGGTGAAGTGACAGCAGTGGCATCAGGGGCGGACCCGATTACACGGACTGTTCAAGTCCGTGCTAGCCTTCCAGCCGACTGGCCCACCGGAGTTGCTGTTACCGCATTGGTTCCAGCCGGTACGAGGATGGGTGTGGCAATCCCGCGGCGCGCCGTCGTACGTCGCGGTCAGCTCACCGGCGTTCGCGTGATGACATCCGAAGGAGAATTACTCCGCTGGATACGGCTCGGCAGGACGGTAGAACCTCTGCCAACTGGGGATGAGACAGAGGAGGCACGAGTGGAAGTACTGACCGATCTCGAGCCGGGTGAGAGGATCGTCTTATGAAGACGGGGTTTTCCGGTAGGATTGCACAGCGTTTTATCAACTCCAAGCTCACTCCGCTCCTCATTGGGGCCTCGCTGGCAGCCGGTGTAGGTGGACTGCTCACCACACCCCGTGAGGAAGAGCCGCAGATCAAGGTGCCAATGATCGACGTTGCTGTCGGCCTTCCAGGAGCGAGCCCACGCGAAGTGGAACACCGCATCGTCGAGCCTCTCGAGCGCGCGATTTGGGAGATTCCTGGCGTCGAGTATGTCTACAGCGTAGCCCAAACGGATGGAGCCCTGATCACCGCACGATACGAAGTGGGAACCGACCCCGACATAGCACTCACGCGACTGTACGGCAAGCTCTACGCCAAGGCCGATGAGTCACCTCCGGGTGCTACTCAGCCACTGGTGACGCTGCACGGCATCAATGAGGTTCCGATCTTGACGCTCACGTTGTCCGGCGGATCAGATGCGGGTGACGGGTACATCCTCCGTCAGCAGGCAGCCGAACTCGCAAGTGAGTTGAAGCGGATTCCCGACGTCGCCGAGTCCTGGATCATCGGCGGTGCTCCGCGCGAGGTTTCCGTCTTACTTGATCCACAGGCACTTGGCGCGCGTGGCCTTTCGGCCGCAGCCGTATTCGACGTACTAGGTGTCAACAACGTCGAACTGCCAGCCGGCGATATTCTCAGTGGAAATCGCAGCGTTCCCATACGAGTTGGTCATTTGCTGCGCGACGTCGAACAGGTGCGCGGTGTGGTCGTAGGAGTCATGAACGACAGACCAATCACACTGCGCGACGTAGCTGAAGTGAGAGACGGACCGTCTGAGCCCGACAACTATGTCAGCTTTCTACCCGGCGGTGGCACCGGCGCCGACTTCGAGCCCGCCGTCACCATTGCTATCGCGAAGCGCGAAGGAACGAACGCGGCTACTATTGCCGATCACGTCATGGAGCGTGTGGAAGACCTCCGCGGCCGCGTGGTCTCTGAGGACGTTCGCACGACTGTGACTCGAAACTACGGTGAGACTGCGTGAGTCTGCGACCGAAAAATCTCAAGAGCTGCTGTTTCACATACTCATTGCCACCCTTGGAGTCGCAGTCCTAGTGTGGTTCACGCTTGGTTGGCGAGAGGCAATAGTCGTCCTAGTGGCGGTGCCGGTGACTCTTGCGCTCACGCTCATGGTCTACAGGCTCTACGGCTACACTCTGAACCGCATCACGTTGTTCGCGCTCGTCTTCGCCATCGGGATTCTCGTCGACGACGCCATCGTCGTCGTCGAAAACATCGCCCGGCACCTAGGCTTTGGCCGTAGGAGTTCGGACGACGCTGCGACGCTGGCCGTCGATGAAGTTGGGAATCCGACGATTCTGGCAACGTTTACAGTCATCGCGGCAATTCTTCCCATGGCCTTCGTATCGGGATTGATGGGCCCTTACATGCGACCGATTCCGGTCGGCGCGTCCGTCGCCATGCTATTCTCGCTCGCCGTTGCGTTCATAGTGACACCCTACCTGGCGATAAGGCTCGTGAAGGCACACAAGACCCAGGAGGGCACGGCTAACCCGGATCCTGAAGTTTCTGACGAACCGCTCCCTACCGGACGGCTTGCCACGTGGTACCGTCGCGTGATCGAAGAATTGCTGCACAACAGACAGAAACGACTACTCACATACGGTGGAATGGTAGTTCTCTTGATACTGTCAGTGCTGCTGATACCAACCAAGTTGGTGACGGTCAAGATGCTGCCGTTTGACAACAAGAGCGAGTTCCAGGTCATCGTGGACATGCCGGAGGGAACCTCGCTCGAGCGTACGGCTGAAGTAGCACAGGCTATAGCACTTACAGTCGCCCGTGATGAATCGGTAAGCGACGTGCAAACTTACGCGGGCACCGCAGCGCCGTTCAATTTCAATGGTCTCGTACGACACTACTTCTTGAGGACTGGTCCCACGGTAGCCGACGTGCAGGTGAACCTGCTGCCTAAGCATGAGCGTTCGGAGCAAAGTCACGAGATAGCACTGAGGTTGCGCCCTCACATCGAGTCCGTCGCACACGAGTACTCGGCTTCACTCAAGGTTGCGGAGATACCGCCAGGTCCGCCTGTGTATTCGACTCTAGTTGCCGAGATCTACGGGCCAGACTACGAGTCACAAATCGAGGCTGCCAGAAAAGTCCGCGACATCTTCATATCCACCGACGGCGTTGTCGACGTTGATTGGTCCGTAACCGCACCTCATGCGGAATTGCACGCCGCGGTCAGACAGGCCGAGGCCACTCGTGCCGGAACCAACCCGGAGGAGATCGCTCAGACCATCGCCGCCTCGATGGGAGGGGCTACCGTTGGTCTGCTACATGACGATGAGTCCGTGGAACCGGTTGCCATCAGAGTGCAACTGGCAGATTCGACAGCTGGATCGCTCGGGGACCTGTCCAGCCTGCCGATATCGACGCCTCGGGGTGCACGGCAGCTCAGTACACTCGCCACGATAGACAGCGGTCCAGCTGCAACGACGATATTCCGGAAGAATCTGAAACCGGTCGTTTACGTAACGGGTGACGTTGCAGGAAGCCTAGAGAGCCCAGCATACGCGATGCTCGATATGGGAGCCGGCCTTAGGAACATCGGCAGTGAGTTCGACGTGAGATGGGCGGGCGATCCCACACTTACCGAAGAGACCTTCATGGTGTGGGATGGCGAATGGGACATCACGTTGGATGTGTTCCGCGATTTGGGGATCGCATTCGCGGCCGTACTAGTCCTCATCTACGTGTTGGTCGTAGCTTGGTTCCAGTCGTTCACGATCCCATTCATCATAATGGCGCCAATCCCACTCACGTTGGTTGGGATTCTCCCGGCGCACGCAGTTACCGGTGCTTTCTTCACCGCGACATCGATGATCGGGATGATAGCGCTGGCGGGAATCATTGTACGCAACTCGATCTTGCTGGTCGACTTCATCAAGCTAGGTCTCGAGCGCGGCCAGTCGCTCCACGATGCAGTGGTGGCATCTGGCCTGATTCGTTCCCGACCCATCATACTCACCGCCGCAGCCGTCGCAATCGGCGGATTCGTCATGGTGCGCGATCCAATCTTTCAGGGCCTCGGCATGGCCCTCATCAGCGGTGCGATCGTATCCACTGCACTCACATTAGTTGCCATCCCACTCCTCTACTATGAGATAAACCGATGAGATTGGTAATGATCATCATTGATTCAGAGTACGCCACTGAAGTTGAACAGATGCTCGAAGGGTGTGGCGCACCCGGATACTCCGAAATTCCCAACGTCCTCGGCAAGGGAGCAAGCGGCAAGAAATTCGGCAGCCGGGCATTTCCAGGCTCGAGCACGATGTACCTGGCAGCACTGGAACAGCACTGCATGGAACCACTGCGGGAGAATCTGACGGCGCTCCGTGATACTCACGGCCCCGAAGGTGGTCTCAAAGCCTACACAATGAACACTGAGGAACTACTATGAAGATGCACTACGTCATCCGCGCTATTGCGGGCACTTTCGTCCTGATCTCACTTGGGCTGGGCACATGGGTCAGCCCGTACTGGTATCTGTTCACCGCATTTGTGGGGCTGAACCTACTACAGTCGAGTTTCACAAAGTGGTGTTTTATGGAGAAGTTCTTGGCAAAGTTGGGAGTGGAGTAGAAGAGTGCAGTGTGCGGAGTGCAGATTGCATATCGTCTAGCCAATCTGCACTCTCCACTCTGCGATTCTCACCGCGTTCCCTGCCTCACCTTGGCTATCCGATAGATCAATGCAGCTGCACGATTCGTGGCAACCGAGATGGATCGCAGTTCGAGTTGCTCGGCTGGCGTGTGACCACCGTCA
>JARRLJ010000099.1:0-6110 GCA_037387025.1 Gemmatimonadales bacterium | reverse complement strand
CATCGAACTGGGCAAGGAGAACTGGCAGGTGGCGATGTATCCCGTCGAGCGCCACGGCTTCCAACAGGCGTACAGTTGGACGGACGAGTATCGACGAATCCTTAAACTGTTTGAGACGACATTGAAATAACGGGAGATGGGAGACGGGAGACGGGAGACGGGGAAGGAGCAACCAGCCTCGTCTCCCCTCTCTCGTCTCCCGTCTCCCGTTTTTGTGATCCACATTCTTGCCCCGTGCGGCCGTTCTTATAGCTTAGGGCGTCCTAAAAATTCCTGGGTGCCCTAATGACCGCGTTCACATCCCACAAGTTGCTCCTGCGTGCCGCCCTCACGGTGGCCGGTGCCGTCGTCCTGTCCGCCGGAGCTTGCCCCATCAGCGAGAACAGCATCACGCCCCCGGGTGATCCGGTCCCCACGACACTGGCGATCGTCTCGGGAAACAACCAGCAACAGACCGTGGGTACGGAACTCGCCAATCCACTGGTGGTTCGCCTCGACGATCAGTTCGGCGATCCGATGGCCGGTGAGACGGTTACGTTCGCGGTGACTCAGGGGGACGGCAGCCTGGCGACTGCCAGCGTGCAGACTGACGCGAACGGGGAGGCGTCCGCTACGTGGACATTGGGCATCACGGCAGGAACCGATCACCAGGTGACGGCAACGGTCTCGGGCACCTCGGTGACGGCGACCTTCGGTGCCCAAGCGGATCCCGACGTGCCGGCGGTCATCGGTGTGTTCGACGGTGACGGCCAGCAGGCGCTGGTGGGCAACGCTGTCGCGACTGCTCCGGCTGTCCAGGTGCGGGATCAGTACAACAACGGCGTGCCGGGGGTGGAGGTCGCGTTCGCGGTCACGGTTGGCGGTGGCGCCGTCACCGGCGCGCTGGACACCACTGACGTAGCGGGCATCGCGCGGGTCGGCAGTTGGATTCTGGGTTCTGACGGTACCAACGCGCTGACCGGCACCGCAACCGCTACCGGGCTGGCGGGCAACCCGGCGAACTTCGGAGCTACCGGCGTATTGACGCTCTTCAACATAGAGGTGCGTTTCTCCGATAGCGGGCAGACAATAACGCCGACACAGCAGCAGGCATTTCTGAACGCTGCAGCCCGCTGGACGTCAATCATTGTGGGAGACTTGCCGGACCAGCCCTTGAGCACTCCGGCGTCGACATGCGTGAGCGCCTGGCATCCCGCTCTCAACGAGACGATCGACGACGTGGTCATTTACGTCATTGCAGAGGCGATCGACGGTGCGTTCGGCACAGTTGGCCAGGGCGGTCCCTGTCGCGTACGTAGCTCGAGCCTCACGTTCTTTGGCGGAATGATCTTCGACACCGCCGACCTGAATCGATTGGAGACAGACGGTGATCTGGAGGCCGTGATCGCGCACGAGATGGGGCACGTGTTCGGGTTCGGCACTCTGTGGGACCCGCTCGGATACCTGCAGGATCCGACGGACACGCTGCCGGCTTCTCCGCTCGACACCTACTTCAACGGGTCGGCAGCCATAGCGGCGTTCGATGCGGCCGGCGGCGACACCTACGCACTGGGACAGAAGGTGCCGGTGGAGAATGACAACACCCAGTTCGGGGAAGGAAGCCTGAACGGGCACTGGCGCGAATCGGTGTTCGACACCGAACTGATGACGCCGCGGCTGGACGGCGGTGTGACCAACCAGTTGAGCGCGGTCACAGCAGGGTCAATGGAGGACATCGGGTACACGATCAACCCAGGCGGTTCGGACAGCTACGCCTTGCCGGCACCGCCCGCCGCTGCCGCACCTGTGGGCCGCGTGATCATGCTGGACGACATCTGGCGCGGTCCCATTTACCGGGTGGACGCCGCCGGGCGCGTCGTCGGTCTGGTAAGGAGGCAGTAGTAAAAACTTCAAGCCCATGGTCGGCTGCGCTGTTGCCGGCAGCGTTGCTGGTGAGCGCCTGTGCCGGCAACAAAGCAGGCGGTGCGGCGGCTGCCTGTAGTCAGATGGATCCCAACATCTCGGCCGTGACCAACGTTGCCGACCTTGCCGGTGAGTACGAGTTGACGCTAGTCGCCACCAGCGGTCCGGAGAATACTCACCAGGTCTCCGGCAATCTCCAGCTCCATCCCAGCGACAGCGCGGACCGCGTGTTCACGCGGCCCGACGGGTCGGTAGAGCCCAATGTCGCTATGCCGTTGTACGGTGCGACCGGAGTCTCGCTCGCCCCGGTTGGCGCGGTTACCATGGGAGACCTGTCATCGCTGGATCCCCAGCGTCCCGGCGTAGCGGTGCTGGAGCAGCGAGAAAGCCCGGGTGCCGCTCCCGGCATCACTCTCAGGCTCGGCGCGCAGGCAAACCAGCGCGGCATGGTCCGCTTCGACGGCGGCTACACGGCGTTGGACGTCACGTGGGTCGCCCCAGGTGGTTTCGGCGGATCCTGGCGCAGCGGCGTGAGCGAGCAGGTGGCGGCCGGGTATTTTTGTGCCTTGAAGCGTAGATAGGTAACAGGGAGCTGGGAGCAGGGAGCGGAACCACCCAACCCTTCCGTCAAATCCGGGGCGGGGGTGGTGGGGTCCGCTCCCTGCTCCCTGCTCCCCGCTCCCCGTTTCAGGACCTTGCCCCCTCCTCCGGGTTACAACAAGTGTTGTCCCTTCGCATTCCGCGGAGCTAGGTTATTCCCATCTCTAAAACTGCAGGCTTGGTGACAATGTCCCGGAAACTAGTTGGCTTTGCTTCGTTGGCGGGGGTTCTCGCTGTTGTGTATTGGGGCTGTGGTGGTGATTCCACGGAACCTGAGGAAGAACCCAGGCCCAGCAGGGCGGTGGTTGCTGCGGGTGCTGACCAGACAGGTACCGTGGGACAGCCACTGCCGGCCGCACTGGTGGTTCAGGTGAACGATCAGAACGGTAGTGCCATGTCGGGAATCGCCGTCGGTTTCGTGGTTACTCAGGGCGGTGGATCGCTCTCGAGCGCCACGGGCACGACCGACGCAAGCGGTCAGGCGTCGACCAACTGGACTTTGGGGACCACTGCTGGCGTGGTGCAGACCGTAACGGCAACGGTCACCAGCGCCACCAGCGTGAAGGCAACCTTCAACGCCACAGCAACCGCCGACGTGGCAGCCATTATTTCACCGGATTCCGGGAACGGACAGTTTGCGTTCCGCGGTACCAAGGTGGCCAATAACATCGTGGTGTTGGTGCGCGACCAATATGCCAACGCCGTTTCGGGACAGCTGGTGCAGTTCGTGGCACCCGCCGGCAGCGGCACCCTCGATTCCACAGCCGCATTCTCTGACGCTGTCGGGCGCGCGCGCACCGGCTGGACGTTGGGAGCCGACCTGGGCGAGGACACTGCACAGGCGGTTGTGCAGGGCGTCACCGGTAGTCCCGTTACGTTCACGGCAACCGCGCACGACCTGAACGTTGAGACCGTAACGCCCAACCCGTTGGTGTTGGGTGGGACCGGAACCGTCACCGGCACCGGATTCGACCCCGTCATAGGGAACAACCTTGTCACGGTCGGCGGCACCGAAGTCACCATTACCGCCGCCACCGCGACGCAACTCGACTTCGACGTGCCGAACGCGTGCATACCAGCTGGTGACTTCGACGTTGAGGTAACCGTCGGTAGCATCACGTCGGCCCCCAAGAGTGCCGCCATCGAACCGACCTCGTTCCTGACCATGGCGGTGGGAGACCAGGTGATCGTCCAGGATCCGACACAGTTCTGCCTGCAGTTCGAAGAGTCGTCTGGAGATGAGGCGTATTTGGTGGGTGTGCAGTCGGTGACCGAAGTCGCTTCGAGCTTGACGCCCGTGACGGTCTCGTCAGTAGTGGCAGCTGGTGGTGCACCTGCGCCAGCACCTGCAGCGGCAGAACAGCCTGCGGTAAACACCCGACGCCGTCAGTTGACTCCGCGGGCCACCAGGCAACTTGAGGACTTGCAACGGCGTCGGATTGCCGAGACCCGTATGTTGCAGGAGTCGTTGGAGCTGATGCGCAACCTCCCGCAGGGTCCGGCGCGGGCCCCCGCGGCAGGCAGCATCGCGGTAGATGCACAGGTGGGAGACACGATCGACATCCGGGTCCCCACCGGCTCACCGTTGAGCTGTGACGCTTATGAGGAAATCACCACTGTGGCGCGCCAAGTGGGGACGCAGGCCATCTGGCTCGATGACATCGGTAATCCTGCAGGTGGCTTCATGCCGGCTGACTTCCAGGCGTTCGACACACAGTTCACAGCTGACATATACGATGAGGACGTGGCGTATTTCGGCCAGCCGGCCGACATCGACGGCAACAACAGGGTTGCGTTCGTCTTCACGAAGCAGACGAACATAGAGGGCCCCGCCGGGTTCGTATCGCCGCTTGACCAGCTGGCTCGGGTCGACTGCGCTTCCAGTGATGAGGGAGAGATCGTTTACATGTGGGTTCCGGACCCAGCGGGGGAAGTCGCGGATTCGCTCGATCTCGATTTTGCGCGTTTTGAGACTCCCACCATCGCCGCCCACGAGTTCGTGCACGTCATTCAGGTGGGCCGCCGCGCGCAGGCGGGGTTCTCGCTGCCGAGCCTGTGGGAACTGGAGGGGCAGGCCTCCCTGGGTGAAGAGATCGTCGGCCATGTAATCGAAGGAAACGCGCCGGGGCAGGATCTCGATGCGGACATCGCCTTCGATTTCTCTCAGACCGCCGAGAGTGATTGGTACTTCTTCACCTTCGAAGACATCATGCGGTACTACGGTGCCGACTACTACGTCTCGTTCGGGACGAGGATAGACGGCGCACCCGAGGAATGCACCTGGCTTGCCCGGGTCGAAGACATGCCATGCCTCTTCACGTTAGTCAACGGCGTGCCCTGGTCGCTACTGCGGTGGCTGTCAGACCACTACGGGCCCAGTTTCGCCGGAGGAGAGCAAGAGTTCCACCAGGCGCTGATCGATAACAACCTGGCCGGATTCGAGAACATAGAAGCGCTGGTGGGCGTGCCGATCGACACGCTACTGGCCCAGTGGGCCGCGATGCTGTACATCGACAATCGTATTCTCGACGACGGCACGGCGGTCGTGGCCGATCCGATCCTCACCATGCCGAGCTGGAATCTGTTCGACATATTCGAGAACACGGTGTTGGGTGGTGTAAACGTTCACACGCTGGAGCCGCAGACGCGCGGATTCAACGACTTTTCCACCAACGTGAACGTCCGCGCCGCCTCCACCGCCTACTTCGTCATGTCCGGTAACGGCAGGTCGGCAACGGCACTCGGGGCAACGAATCTGTCTGGCCAGACATTGCCGGCGAACATGCAAATGTGGGTGGTGAGGATGAAATGAACCGCGCCGCACGCGTGTTTCTGTGTGCCGGGATGCTGCTCGTAGTCGCGTGCGGCGGGGAGCAGGGAGCGGAGAGCGGGGAGCAGGTGGCCCCGCCCTCCGACCCAACCCAGGAACAGGGAGCAGAGAGCGGGGAGCGGACGGCCCCGCCCTCCGACCCAACCCAGGAGCAGGGAGCGGAGAGCGGCGAGCGGACCGCCCCATCCACCACCGGGGGGCAGCGGCCGGTTGAGACGTTGAGTGGCCGCATTCTGGAAACGGGTCCGGAGCCCGGCGCGGTCACGCTGCAACTGGACGACAGCACTTCCATAAACCTCGTAGGCGATCTCCAGAGCGAGCTGCACAACCTCTCTGGCGCCACGGTCTCGGTCGAGGGCCGCCGCGGTACCGAGCATCCCACGCTGGGCACCTTCGACGTCTATCGTTATTGGATCACGAGTATCGACGGCGTAAGACCAGAGGTGGGCGTCTTCGAATCGTACGAGACCTCATGGTTCCTGCTCGTGGGCGACACGCCGGTCGCCCTCGCCGACGTTCCCGACGATCTCAAGACGCGCGATGGCGCGCTGATTTGGATCATTGGGGAGCGCACGCCGACGAGATTGCGCGTGCAGAGCTACGGAGTCATAAAGCCGAAATAGGGAGCGGGGAGCGGACGGCTCCACACAACCACCCGCTCCCTGCTCCCAGTTCTCATCCAACTGCATCAAAATGTTGCTGCCGCCAAAATCTTGTCGGTCAACACTTTCAGAGAAGATTCGATAGCAATAGCGCCGTAAATGCCGTGGTTTTGGCA
>JARRLJ010000098.1:0-13625 GCA_037387025.1 Gemmatimonadales bacterium | reverse complement strand
ATTCCGGTCATGTACCACAGGTAGAGGAGCCAGGTCGCTTCGTAAGGACACTGGATGCCTTTCTTCCAACGTGTGGGAAATGACGCGGATCATCCCCTCCGATCTGATTTTCGGCGAGGCAATCGAACAACGGTTTCGGTCCGTTCAAACCGAAGCCGGACTCTCACGACGCGATTGCACCGATCCGGCGCAATTCACGGCACTGTCAACCGTGCAGCATCTGCTGACCGAAATCGAATCCCCCAAACTCCTGGAGCAAAACCCGGCCGCGGCAGCGGAGTACCTGATTCTTCTCTACGCAGCCTTCCGCTTTTGGGACGGTGGGAAGCGAGTGATTCAAGTGGAAGCGTTGGAGTGGGACGAGACGTTCATTGCAGACCTCCCCTCCATCGATCTACGTGAAGTGGCAGGCGGTGCTTGCTATGTTCAACTTCCCGAGCGACGATTCTGGGCCCAGATCGAATCCGGTGCACCACACGAGCCACTCGATGGTTGCTACGTCGCCACATCGCGCGACGGACGACAGGTGGTAGTGGTGGCGATACTCGGACTGCGTGAGGGGCGGAGCGGGTTCAGCCAGGTATCACTCACTGTCATTCAGGAAGAGTTGGAAGCTGCGAGAACTATCACACGCTCTCCTGCGTTTGCACCGGTGATGGATGGTGGAGCCGAAGCGGGCTTCAAGTCGGTTGAGTCCCAAGCGGAGTTGTTGTTGCTCGTGCAACTCGCCTTGGCTCAGGCAAACACTTAGGTTCAGCCGCTGGACCAGGCACACGCAGAGTGGGGAGAGAGATCCGTGAAGAGAGCCAAAGAGCGAGTTAGACCCATAATACAAAGGCTCAAGAAGCAATATCCGGAAGCAGAGTGCTCGCTCACACACCGCAACCCACTGCAACTGCTCGTCGCAACCATCCTAAGTGCGCAGTGTACGGACGAGCGCGTCAATATCGTAACCAAGACACTGTTCAAGGAGTACAGGACCGCGGCAGATTTCGCGAACGCCGATCCGCGTGTGTTTGAGGAGCAGATCAAGTCAACCGGCTTCTACCGAAACAAGACCAAATCGATCATCTCCATGGCACAGAGTCTGATCGAGCACCACGATGGCAAGGTGCCACGCACCATGAATGAGTTGGTGAGATTACCTGGAGTGGGGCGCAAGACTGCCAACGTGGTCTTGGGAAACGCGTTCGGAATCGACGAGGGGATCGTTGTGGACACTCACGTCAAGCGCATCTCGAATCGACTCGGTTTCACCAAGCACAACGACCCTGACAAGATCGAGCAGGACCTCATTGGCTTGGTGCCCAAGAAAGACTGGACCTTGTGGCCGCATCTGTTGATCCATCACGGGCGCGCTATCTGCCAGGCCAGGACACCGAAGTGTGAAGTATGCTCGATCAATCAACTCTGCCCATCATCCAGCTAGCGGTGCGCTAGGGATTGGTCACCGGTCACCCGGAGGATCATCCGATGAATATCGACTTCGCCGTCGTTTGCGACTACGCCATAATCGACAGGTTCGGCAAGCTGTCGGTGTTGGGAATCTTCCAGCACATCTGGGTTAGCCAGTTCCCGACCGTGCACCCCAGGCTGCATCTGGTAATCCGGCTCAAGGGCGCGCGCACCGAGATCGGTGAGCATAAGGTCAAAATCCGGCTCACCAATCAGGATGGCAAGGAGGTCATAACAGGAGATGGCACGGTCACTTTCTCGGAGCCACCGGCTGGAGTACTCGAAGTGGAAGCCGGCGCCGTGCTCGTCCCGTTTGAAACCGCCGGGAAATACCAGTTTGATGTGGAGGTAAACAGCGAGGCGAGAGCGACCGTACCAATAACCGTTTCGCTCGGCCCTAGATCGCCGGCGACTGAAGGCGCTGGTAACTCATGACTGTTCCAAGAACGGATTCGCAGCGCGCACAGTGAGGGGCGCTCGCAATTATTGGCTGATCGCTGGCACGATCTTCTGTCTGCTCGGACTGTTGTACAACTTTGCTGGTTATCCGCTGCTCGATCCGGATGAAGGGCGCAACGCGGAAATTGCGCGCGAGATGGCGGCCAGCGGGGACTACGCTCTTCCGCACTTGAACGACATTCCCTACTTGGACAAGCCTATCGTCTACTTTTTGGCGGGCGCCGCGACCATGAAGCTGCTCGGACCGACGGAGCTGGCCGCCCGCATTCCATCCTTGCTGTTCACCCTCGCCACGATCGCAGTAGTAGCTTGGTTCGGTGGAAGGCTCTTCGGCACTCCCGCCTCGTGGATCGCAGCTATAGCAACGGCGGCTACGCCATTCACGCTGGCCTATTCCCGAACCGTGATCATGGACAGTGCCGTGACGCTCTTCATGGTGATCGCGATTGCCAGCTTCTACCTGGCCGTCGACTCGTCGGACCGGCGAAATGTGGAGGCGACGCCAGGAAGGATGGAATGGTGGACGACTCTCGCCTGGGTCGCGATTGCTTTCGGCGTGCTCACCAAGGGTCCCGTGGCAATGGCCGTCCCGCTCATGATTGCGATACCGTTCGCCATATGGCGCCGTACGTGGCGCGCAATCTTGGATCCGGTGGCGCTCCTGCTTTTCGCCGCTCTCGTCACTCCCTGGATCTACGCTGTGTCGTTGCGGGTACCGGACTTCTTGCAGTACGCGCTCGTAACCGAGACTGCGAGCAGACTCACCACCGATGAGCTAGGGCGAACCGGCCCGCTCTGGTACTTCCTAGTCATCTTCCCGGCGGCTGCGCTGCCGTGGTCGGCCAGCGCACCACTGGCCATACGCAAGCTGAGCCGATGGCGCGACGCGTATGGCAACATGGACCCACGCGTAGTCTACCTGCTGCTTTGGATCGTCGTGCCCCTGATCTTCTTCTCCTTGTCGCAGTCGAAACGGCCGCAATATGTCCTTCCGCTCATTCCGGCTGTTGCGCTGACAGTCGCAGGCGCTTGGAACGACCACGGGACGGGTCGACGCGAAGGGGCAAAGACTGCGGCTGTGACTCTCGGGTTGCTAGGCGTGTTCTTTCTGATGGGCGCCGGGTTCATACACAAGCTGGTTCCAGCGAGCCCGGCCGTAGCTGCCGCCATTCCACGCACGGCGATCGTCCTTGGCATTGCGTGCCTCGTGTCAGGCCTTCTGGGATGGTTTGTCGCTAATAATCGGAATGCACTGGCTTTCGCACTAACTATCCCCGTAGCTGCCATTCCGATCAGCAGCCGACGACTGATGACCGAGATCGGCCGAGAACGGTCAACGGTCGAGATTGCCCGAGTGATAGATCGGGCCGCAGGAACAGACGCGCGCATAGTCGGCATCAACGCCTTCCCTCCGTCACTTCCCTTCTACCTCCGCAGGACAATTTTCCTGTCGTCTGCAGATGGATCGGAGATCACGAGTAACTTCATCATCAGTCGGTTTGACCGCTTCGCAGGCCGGCTTACACTGCGGGAGATCGACACCGGCAAGTATGCGGCTTACGGACCCTGCGGAGTGACCAACCTGGCGCGTGCCGGGAACTGAAGCATGTGCGGTATCTACGGAGCGGTATCCCCCTCGGGCGTGACATTGCAGCACCACCAACGCCTCGAACGAATGTCACAGCGGCTACGGCACCGTGGCCCCGATGGGCACGGGACAGCCACCGTGGACGCCGCCGCGTTCGGGTGCGAGCGCCTGAGGGTGATTGACCCAACACCTGCGGGTGACCAGCCCTTTCTCGCTTGCTCCGGCAAGGTGATGCTGGTAGCGAATGGGGAGATCTACAACGCACCTGAGCTCCGCAAGAAATACTCGCAGTTCCCGTATGGATCTAAGTCAGATTGTGAATCGATCCTCCCGCTTTACCTCGACAGGGGCTATGCGGGTTTTGCTGAACTAGATGGCATGTTCGCGATTGCGATCTATGATGGGCGGTCCAAGGAGCTCGTTCTCTCACGAGACTCGGCAGGAGAAAAGCCGCTGTTCTACACATCAGACGGTGAGGGCCTCAGGTTTGCGTCAGAGGTGCAAGCACTGCTGGAAACCAAACCGGATACAGGAAACCTCGATAGATGGGCAGTCCGGGACTTTCTCACCCTCGGGTACATCACCGAGCCACGAACGATGTTCGAGCGGATTCGCAAAGTGGAGGCTGGAACCGTCATCGCCTTCAGAGTAGAGGGTGGTGGGCGGCGGGACTTTCGCTTCTGGGATTGCGAGGCAACAACGGCTGCAATCGACTCGGAGGGGGAGGCAGAGACACGGCTCGCGTCATTGCTGGAAAACGCGGTTCGCAAGCAGCTTCACGCGGACGTACCGGTCGGGATCTTCGCGAGCGGCGGTGTAGACTCGTCGCTGTTGGCAGCACTGGCATCGGACGTGTTGGGACCCCACCGCGTTCCGACCTTCAGTATCGGCTTCAGCGAACGCCCCTACGACGAGAGCCCAAACGCCCAAGACGTAGCCCGACTTCTTGGGTGTCCACACATGACGGTCAGGGTCGATCAGGGCAACCTTGCGGGCGCACTGGCGTACGTGGTGGAGCGGATAGCTGAGCCGGTGGCCGATCCGGCTATTCTGCCAACCCACATATTGGCTCAGGCGGCGAGAGAGCACGTCACCGTGGTGCTGAGCGGTGAGGGCGCGGATGAATTGTTCGGGGGTTACCCCACGTACCTCGGTCACCGCGCTGCCCGCTGGTTCGGTCGACTGCCGCGCCCGGTTCGATCAGCAATCAGCCGCTCCATACTGGCACTGCCCGTGTCACGGCGCGGCAAGGTACCCCTCGAGTACCTGCTCAAGCGATTCGTCACCGCTGCGAGCAACAATCTTCCCCAGCGCCATCTAGCCTGGTTCGGCACTGGTCTCGGTAGCGATGCCTGGCAGAAGGATTTCTGTGCTTCGTACGAGCCGCCGGCTTTCCCCGACGGTAGGGATGACGCACAAAGAGCCATGACCTTCGACTACTGGACCTACCTGAGAGACAACCTTCTGACGAAGGTGGACAGAGCGACCATGCTATCATCACTCGAAGCACGATCGCCCTACTTGGACCGGGAGGTAGCTGAGTTCGCTTTGTCCCTCGACCCGCGCCTCAAGGTACGGGGGCTAACCACCAAATGGCTGTTCAAGCGGGTCGCCGCGACGCGACTTCCTCAACGCGTCGTGCATCAGAGAAAGCGTGGGCTGAGCGTGCCTATAGCACAATGGCTCAACGGTGGTCTCAAATCCGAGGTTGACCGACTGTTGGCTCCGCAGCGTATCGAGAGTAGGGGGGTGTTGCGCGGGGGTGCGGTGCGACAACTTCTGAACGAGCACAGAGAGGGTCGTGCAAACCATAGCAGGGCTCTGTGGGCCGTATTGGTGCTCGAGTACTGGCTCGAACGTTGGGTTTCGGAGGAATGAATCACAATGATGACGCGAGATGAAGCACTGGAGTTGATGCACGAGTACACCCCTTCCGACGCGCTACGCAAGCATATGTACGCGGTCGAAGCGGCGATGCGCGCCTACGCACGCAAACACGGAGAAGATGAAGAGTCTTGGGGCCTCGTAGGATTGCTACACGACTTCGATTACGAGCGCTACCCCAACGACGCCCATTCACCGACCGAGGAACACCCGTCTTACGGTGTCGCGGTATTGCGGGATCGGGGCCTGCCGGAGGAGATGTGCGAGGCAATCCTGGGACATGCCAGCTACACTGGAGTGCCACGCAACACACTGATGGCCAAGTCCCTATTCGCGGTGGACGAACTCTGCGGTTTCCTGGTTGCCTGTGCTCTTGTACGTCCATCGAGGAGTCTCTCGGACCTGACCGTCAAGAGTGTCAAGAAGAAACTCAAAGACAAGGCGTTCGCCCGTGGTGTGAACCGAGACGAGGTCAGGCAGGGAGCGGAAGAGATCGACATACCACTGGACGACCACATTCAGTTCGTCATCGAGTCACTCCGGCCGGTCGAGCAGCGACTGGGGTTGGGACAGCCATGACCCGGCTTGGTAACGCTCAGCGCAGGTGAACTGTCGTGCGTATACGGGACCGACGACACTCAACGCCACTGATCAGTCATGCGTAATAAGGGCATGGAGGACGCCGAGCTGGCCGCTCTGGCCTTGGCGGGCGACAGAGAGGCGTTTGGCGAGCTGGTAGAGCGGTACGCTGGTCAGGCACGCCGAGTGGCACGGGCCGTACTGAGGAACGAAGCTGATGCGGATGATGCCGCCCAAGACGCGTTCCTGTCCGCGCTGAAGAATCTGGGCCGGTACGACGCCGGAAGGCCCTTCGGACCGTGGCTCATGCGGATCGTCGCCAACGCCGCCACCGATAGGAGACGGCGTCAGCAGGTCCGGGCGGCCGAGCAGATCTCGCCGCAGACGCCGCACGCTGGTCCTACGCCCGACCGGGAGGTGTCGCGGCGGGAGCTACGAGTTGCTTTGGAAGCAGCGTTGGCGACGCTTCCGGAGCGCCGCCGGATGGCGATAGTGATGTTCGATGTGGAGGGGTATACGCATCAGGAGATTGCCGAGGCACTCAGAGTTCCGGTAGGAACCGTCCGATCCGACGTGTTCCATGCCCGTCGCGCACTGCGCAAGGAGTTGGCGGCGTGGCAGAACTTGAAGGAGGAGACTGTATGAAGGCATCGCCGTTCGACCATCGTCAGGATCGCGAGCTGGGCAAGGCCCTGAAAGAAACCTTGTCCGGCCACGACGAAGCGGCCTTCGTGAGGGGTGTAATGGCGCGGGTGACCGAGATTCAGAGCGGAGTGACGGCAGGCGGTGACTGGTGGGAAGTGCTTGGCAGTTGGGCGCGCCACGGGCTGGCGGCCGCCGCGATCGGGTTCATGCTCGCTGCGACCGTCTGGCTCGGAATGATAGGGCAGAGACAGGAAACCAGCTCGGCTTTGGGTGATCCCCTGCAGCCGAACGACACTCAGGTGATACCTGCGGCATTCCTGGCGGCTCAACCGCCAGACCTGGATCAGCTGCTGGTGGAGGTGGGGCGGTAGCAAAGACGGGGTGAGTGATCATAGAAATAGAGGACTTTGAGTAATGCTGAATCGATCCAAGCTATGGGCTACTGTGTTGCTGATAACCGTCTTTGCCGCGGGTGCTACCGTGGGCGGCGCGGCATTCAGCACTTGGGGGCCACGTGACGGCGCCGGTGACCGTATGGAGCGCGGTGACGATCGCGGGCGACGGCCCAGCTATGCCGAGCGGTTGGAGACGGATCTTGGGCTGACTGCGGAGCAACGTGAGACGGTCGACACGATTCTCGCTCAACAGCAGCTGGACATGCAGGAACTATGGCGGCAAATGCGGCCGCAGTTCGACGCTCTGCGGGACACAATCCGCAGCAAGATCATGGACGTTCTGACCGATGAACAGAAACAGACATACAATGAGCTGATAGAGCGAAGCCGCAAAAGGGGAGAAAGGGATCGTGAGAATCAACATAGTAGGTAGCGCCGTCGCACACGCGACGTTAGCAACAGTGGCCGCCCTGGCAGCGGTCCCGCCGCAAGCTCGGGTTTGAGCACGAATTCTTCTACTCGATTCGACGACAACACACAGAGGACAGTTACAGGATCCTCCACTTCGTATAGCACTGGGATCAACGCAAACCTCACTATCTTCGACGGCATGTCGCGGTTGTTCGACAACCGCGTCGCGAACGCAAACGCCTCAGCGGCTGACGCGACCCTGATCAATCAGGAATTCCAGACCACTCTGCAGACGAAGCAGACGTTTTTCAGCGCGTTAGCTGCGGAGGAATTGGTGCGTGTCAGCGAAACACAGATCCAGCGTTCGCTAGAGCAACACAACATCTCTAAGGAGAAGCTCGCTGCCGGTACCGCCACTCGCTCAGACACATTGCGGTCTAGCGTAGATCTGGCCAATGCAAGACTGCAGAAGCTGAATGCGGAAGCACAGCTCGCCAACGCGGAAGCTTCTCTGGCCCAATTGATTGGAGTCGATGGTGCAGTAAAGGCAATTCGCGAAGACCGTCTACTTCAACTCGTGGATCTCGACACTACGGGATTGCGCGATGAGGCGGTACAGCGTTCACCGTCGATCTATCAGGCGGATGCGTCGCTCCGCGCGGCCAGCGCACAGGTCTCTGCCTCCTATGGAACGTACTTGCCCAGGCTTTCCGCATCGTACTCGCGGTCTTGGTCCGGTACTGAACTCTGGAATCGGAACCCGAGCTGGTCAGCTCGACTGAGCGTATCTTGGAATCTGTTTAACGGTTTTTCCAGGGAGACAAACAAGATGCGGGCCCAGGTGACTCGCGATAACGCCCGGGCCGAAGCCGACGATGCGCGTCGCAATGTGAACACTCAACTAACGCAGTACTTGACTACGCTAGCTCAAGCGCGGGCCCAGCTCGAGATCGCCCAAGGTAACCGAGCGGCGAGCGAGGAAGACCTCCGTGTCCAGCGCGAGCGCTACCGTCTCGGTGCGGCGACTCTGGTAGAGGTTCTGGTGGCCCAAGCAAGCCTGGACGAGGCTGAGGTGAGCATCGTCCAAGCACGTCTGGATTACCTCGTAGCCAAGGCTCAGATCGAAGCCTTGATCGGAAGAGAGCTATGACCAGCATCAAGCACATGGAGTTTAGGACCGGCGACATGCCCACTGAGGATATCGTCATCCTCGCGCACAAACTCACACGGGACTACGTACTGGGCGCGGAGGTCGTGCATGCTCTTCGGAGCGTCAACCTGCAGATCCGCCGTAACGAGTTCACGGCAATCATGGGGCCATCGGGCTCTGGCAAGTCCACATTGATGAATCTGCTAGGGTGCTTGGACACACCCACTGCAGGTGAATACTGGCTAAACTCGCAGAAGGTGAGCGAGCTGGACGACGACGAACTTGCCCGAATCAGGAACAAGGAAATCGGATTCGTATTCCAAACGTTCAACTTGCTGCCGCGCGCAACCGCTTTGCACAACGTCGAGCTACCGCTCATCTACGCCGGTGTCTCAGCCAAGCAAAGGCGGGAACAGGCAGCAGATGCGCTTGCACGCGTTGGACTTGGAGACCGGATGGAGCACCGGCCCAGCGAGATTTCCGGTGGCGAGAGGCAACGTGTGGCAATCGCACGGGCGCTAGTCAACAACCCCAGCATTCTGCTGGCCGACGAGCCGACCGGTAACCTCGACAGCCACACGAGCTCCGAAATCATGGAAGTGATGGAAAAGTTGCACGAGGGTGGACAGACAATCGTGCTGATCACGCACGAGCACGACATCGCCGAACACGCAGGCCGCCAAATCCACTTGTTGGACGGCCAGATCGAACAGGACATTATCACTGAGAGAACAGCATGAAGTTCTTAAGCATACTCACATTGTTGATCATAGCGGGCGCTGCAACAGCATTCGCCGTGCTGCGCAACGGTGAATCAGACCTAGTACCCATGTATCAGCTTGCACTGGTCACGGAGCGCGACATCGTAGTTTCGGTTAGTGCCCCGGGGACCGTCGAACCCATCCGCACCGTCGAGGTCCGGTCCAAGGCCTCGGGGGAGATCTTTGACATGCCGGTCGAGATCGGTGACGCCGTCTCCGCCGGTCAGTTGATGGTAAGGGTGGACCCCAGGGTGCCACAGGCCACGCTGAGGCAGGCGCAAGCCGACCTTACTTTGGCTCAGGCCCAGTTGAACAACGCCGAAGCCCAGTTGCGACGAGCCGAGGGACTATACGCCACCGAGTCGATAACGGAACAGGAATATGACACCGCCAAGCTGTCAGTTGCGAGTGCACGAGCCCAGCTAGTGAGCGCGGAGCGGTCGCTGGAAAACGCTGAGATAGCCGCTGAAGACACCGAGATCAGGGCCCCACTAGATGGTGTCGTCATTCAGAAGCTCGTCGAGGAAGGTACTGTAATCACTTCGGCAACCCAAGGAGTGAGTGGCGGGACGATCCTGTTGCAGATGGCCAACCTCGACACGGTCCAGGTGCGGGCGCTGGTGGACGAGACCGATATCGGCAAGATAAAGGCCGGCCTCGATGTCACGATCACGGTTGACGCGTACAAGACGCGTCCGTTCGACGGCAAGGTCCTGAAGATCGAGCCGCAGTCATCGGTCGCTCAGAACGTGACCATGTTTCCCGTATTGGTCAGGATTCCAAACAGTGACGCTTTGCTCAAGCCCGGCATGAACGTCGAGGTCGAGTTCCACGTCGGTGCGCGGGAGGGAGTACTGGCGATACCGAACGCAGCCTTGCGCACCGACGAGGATGCAGCTTCTGCCGCTCAGGTTCTCGGAATGGACGCCGACGTGGTACAGCAACAGATAGCACAGGCTCGGCAGGGAGGAGTTGAAGGGGAGGAATCAAGCGAAGCTGCGGGCTCCGACAACGGAACAATCCAGATTCGTGGTCAAGAGGTGCCTTTGCCAGAAGGCGTAGACGTGGAAAAGGCCAGAGCGTTGGCGCAGAAGCTCAAGAATAGCGACCCACGAACGTTGATGTCCGGCGGTGGGCTCACTTCCGAAGAGCAAGCCCTCATGCGCCAGCTGATGGGCAGTTTCCGGAGGCCCGGAATGGGCGGCGGGAACGCCGAGCGTGAAATCAGTGCCACTGATGCGGCGTTGGCGGGGGGCAACTACATAGTATTCGTGCTGCGCGACGGGATCCCTCAGGCAGTACCGATCACGACAGGCATGACCGACTTGGACTACTCTGAGGTAGAGTCCGGCCTGGCACTGTCCGACACCGTGCTGATACTCCCGAGCGCGAGTCTGATCGCCAGTCAGCAGGAGTGGCAGGAGCGAATGAACAGAATGGGTCGCGGTGGCCTGCCCGGTATTTCACGCAACTAGAGTCCGGCATCCAGTTTTCGAGGAACGAGGAAGGTACGCATGCTCTTAGGTGAAATCATCAACGTCGCGTTGGGCGCCATCCGGGCCAACAAGCTCCGTTCGTTTCTCACGATGTTGGGGATCGTAATCGGTGTGGGCGCTGTCATAACCATGGTCGCGCTGGGCACCGGAGCGCAGAAATCGGTGCAAGACCAAATCCAGGCTCTTGGAACGGATCTACTCTCGGTGTACCCCGGTCAATCCATGTTCCACGGCAGGGCCGGTTCCGACCGCGTGAGTCTGACCACCGACGACGCGACCGCACTGGAGGAAGCAAAGGGTCTGAAGGCCGTCATCCCAGAGTTGAGAGGAGGCCGGCAGGTCGAGTACGGTAACAGCAATATCAACGTCAACATCATGGGCACCGTTCCCGAGTACGTCCCGGTGAACAATTACGAGATCGACTTCGGCCGAATGTTCACGACCGGAGACGGTGCCGCTCGCAGGCGAGTGGCGGTACTGGGCTCGGCAGTTCCTGCCATGGTCGGCGCCAACCCTGCCGCCATGATCGGACAGCAGGTCTTGATACGGGGCATTCCCTTCGACGTAGTCGGAGTGCTGAAGGAGAAGGGATCCACCAACAGCTTCAACAACCCCGACGAGCAGGTCCTCATACCGTTGGAGACGGCACAATACCGCATAATGGGCTCGGACCGAGTCAACTCCATAACCGTTCAAGTCTCGAGTCCCGATTCCATGACCATGGCGATGATCGAGATCGAGAAGATAATGCGACGGGAACACAACATCGCGCCGGGACGGGACAATGACTTTCAGATCAGGAACCGCTCCGAGTTCTTGTCGACCTTCGAGGAAACAACGCAGACGTTCACTTTCCTCCTTGGTGGCATAGCGGCCGTGAGTCTGCTGGTAGGCGGAATCGGGATCATGAACATCATGTTGGTATCCGTCACAGAACGCACGCGCGAAATCGGAGTGCGCAAAGCGTTAGGAGCGACGCGCCAGAACATCATGCTCCAGTTCCTCGTCGAGGCCCTAGTCCTGTGCCTCATGGGTGGCGTGGTCGGTATCCTGGCGGGAACAGGCGGAGCCTTTGCACTCTCTACCTGGGCCAATTGGAACACTCTGGTCTCGTGGCAAGCCGTGATTATCGCGGTGATCTTCTCGGGCGTGGTCGGGGTCTTCTTCGGATTGTGGCCAGCGAAACGAGCTTCACAGCTGGATCCGATCGAAGCCTTGAGATACGAATAGAACGGCGAACGACGAACGACGAACGACGAATGACGAATAATCAATGCGGGGAGCAGAGGTAGGGAGCGGAACAAGGGGCAACGAAGTAACGGGAAACATACCACGATGAACAAGATCTACTCAATCATAGCAGTTGGCGCTATGGCTCTTATGATCGCGGTGCCGGCTCGTGGGCAGGAAACAGGGGACGTCGCCGGCAAGTGGGAAACGACGCGCGAGACCCCACGTGGTACGATGACCAGCACGTTCACCTTCCAAGTGGAAGGCAACAAACTGACGGGTTCCATCGGATCACAGATGGGCGACGTAGAGATCTCAGAAGGCACCGTCGAGGGCAACAAGATCTCGTTCAAGATGGTGATGTCGAGGGGAGATCGCACCTTTGAAATGTCGTACTCCGGCACCGTCGAGGGTGACACCATCACAGGGACGATGGAAACGCCACGCGGTGAAGTGCCGTGGACTGCCAAGAGGATCAACGATTAACGCTTAAAGGGGCGGGAATTCGGGAGGATTAGAATGAATCGCAGGACCATCACGAGATTGTTGAGCGTAGTGTCGATAGCGATGTTGCCGTATGCCATCGCGTGCGATGAAGAAGTAGTTGAATCGGCCTACCGCCTGGTGCCGGTATCCGAGCGTGACATATCAGTGTCGGTCAGCGCCGCGGGGGCGGTAGAACCGATAAGAACGGTCGAAGTGAAATCGAAGGCATCCGGCGAGATCTTCGAGATGCGAGTAGAGACCGGCGACTACGTGGAGCAGGGCAACCTACTCGTGCAGATCGACCCACGGGTGCCCCAGGCGACTCTGCGTCAGGCTATGGCCGATTCGGTGCTCGCACAGGCACAGCTGGAGAACGCACAGTCGCAACTGAGCCGCTCTGAGGCACTACACCAAACCGAGTCGATCACCGAGCAAGAGTACGACGATGCGAAGCTCGCTGTGGCGAGTGCCGAGGCATCGTTGGTGCGGGCGCAGCGGTCGCTCGAGGACGCACGCATCTCCGCAGAGGACACTGACGTCAGGTCGCCCATTACGGGCGTAGTGATCATCAAGAACGTGGAGGAAGGAACCGTCATTACGTCGGCTACTCAAGGCGCCAGTGGCGGTACAGTCTTGCTGCAGATGGCAAACCTCGACACGGTCCAGGTAAGGACGCTCGTAGATGAGACCGACATCGGCCAGATCCAGGCCAACATGGGCGCAACGATTACCGTCGATGCGTATCCCAACCGGCCGTTTCGCGGCCGCGTCCTGAAGATCGAGCCACAGGCGGAAGTCGCCCAGAACGTCACCATGTTTCCGGTGCTTGTGCGGATACCAAATGGCGATGGCTTGCTGCGGCCTGGGATGAGTGCTGAGGTAGAGATCAGCGTGGGCAACCGACGAGGAGTGTTGTCAGTCCCCAACGAGGCACTGCGGACCGAGCGTGATTATGCCTCCGCAGCCGGAGTGCTCGGAATGGATCCCGATGTAGTGCGATCGGAACTGAGCCAGACTACTGCGGCAACTGCATCGTCAGGTGGGGTGAGCGAGTCCAGCAATGACCGTGTCACCGACGGTTCGGGG
>JARRLJ010000097.1:0-6146 GCA_037387025.1 Gemmatimonadales bacterium | reverse complement strand
GTAGCGTCATAGAGATGCAGGCGAAACACGTGACGCATCATATCGAGCAGATACGTGAGACAGTGTAGGACGATGTAAGACGACGTAGGATGACCTGATGAACAGAAAGGACCCGGCATGAAAGTCGGCCTCTATAGCATCACGTTTTTGGGAATGTGGTACCGTGGCGAAGGGTTGCCGCTTGAAGAGTTCATTGTGCGTGCAAAGCAGTACGGATATGACGGCGTTGAATTCGATGGCAAGCGGCCGCATGCAAACCCCCTGGACATGCCGACGAGCCGCTGTAGCGAATTGCGGCGCATTGCAGACGGCGAAGGCATCGAGATCTTTGCCGTGGCGGCAAACAACGATTTCTCCAGTCCGATTCCGGAACATCGCGAAAGTCAGATCTGCTATGTGCGGGATCTCATCCGCGTGACCTCGGACTTGGGCGCCCCCACCCTGCGCGTGTTCTTCGCATGGCCGGGTGTAACGAAGCGCGCTGAACAGATCGCTCAATACGAGACTGCGAAGCAGATATGGAAGTTCACTCACGAGGGGTTTACCGCTGAGGAGACGTGGGGCTGGTGTCGCGACGGGCTCACCGAGTGCGCTCGCTACGCGGCCGACGCGGGCGTCACCCTGGCACTACAAAACCACGAGCCGGTCACCGCGGACCACCACGATGTCTTGCGCATGGTGCGCGAGGTCGACTCACCCGCCCTGAAGGTTTCGTTCGATCCGTGGGGCCTACCCGTGAAGGAGCCGGAATACATTCTTCAAGCGGCTCGTGATGTCGGCGCGCTTCAGGCGCTGTGCCACTACGGCGGCGTATACGAGCGCGGTCCGGACGGAAAGGTGGAAGGTGAGGCCCACTTCCGGCCCTTCGTCGCCGCGATGAAGGAAATCGGATATCAGGGATACATGAGCTACGAGTTGTGCGGCCCGCCACGCGAAGGGGAGATGCTGGGAATCGAGCGCGCTGAAATGAACGCCCAGCTTGCCGCCGAATTCATGAGAGAGTTGATCAACGAGAATGTCTGATCGCGGACATGTCTTCATTGTCGACCGCGATGAACAAAGCGCAGGCGTGCTCCAGGAGCTACTGGAGAAGAGGGCTACACCGTGGCACGGACGGCCCGCGGCAAAGAAGCGTTGTCCACCCTGCCTCGCGCGGAAACCAATCTGGTGCTCGTGGATACCGGTCTGCCGGATATCGACGCGTTCGAGCTCTGCGACCAACTGAAGCGCAGTCAGCAGACACTGTATATCCCGGTCATCTTCATGGCGTCCGTCGACGATGCCGAGGCCAGGGTGAAGGGGCTCGAGCTGGGAGACGACCTGATCACCAAGCCACTCGATACGCGTGAGGTTCTAGCCCGGGTAGAGCGCCAGGTCACGGTATCAAAAGTGCGAATGGCTCTGCGTGAGTCGGAAGCCAAGTTCCGATCGGTCATGGAGTCGGCGATAGATGCGATCATTTCGGGCGATGTCTCGGGAAACATCCGCTCGTGGAACAGCGCGGCGACGGCGTTGTTCGGATTCACCGATGAGGAAGTCATCGGTCAACCGATCGAGCTGATCATCCCCGAGCGTTTCCGCAAGAGTCATCAAGAAGGGCTGAAGCGAGTGAGCTCGGGAGGCCCCCACCATGTGATTGGCAAGACTGTCGAACTAGCTGCCGTGCGCAAGAACGGCACGGAGTTCCCGGTCGAGCTGTCGCTGGCGACGTGGTTCCTGGACGACGAGCGTTATTTCACCGGTATCATCCGGGACATAAGTGAGCGCAAGCAAGCCGAGCAGAAGTTCCGCTCGGTCACCGATTCGGCCGTCGACGCGATCATCTCGGCTGACCATACAGGCAAGATCATCAGTTGGAACAACGCAGCTACTCGGATCCTCGGCTACGCCCCGGCGGAAGCCATTGACCAGCAGCTCGAGATAATCATTCCCGAGCGGTATCACGAGCCCCATCAAGAAGGCATGAAACGGGTAACCGCCGGCGGGGAAAGCCGGGTAATCGGCAGTACGGTGGAACTCTTCGCGCGCACAAAGGACGGCAAGGAAGTGCCGATCGAGCTATCCCTGTCAACCTGGACGGTGCGCGACGAGCGCTACTACACCGGGATCATCCGTGACATCAGGGAGCGCAAACAGGCGGAAGAGACCCTGCGCCTGAGCGAGCAAGCGTTGCGAGAAAGCACACGTGAGTTGAAGCAGAAGAATCAGGCGCTGGAACAAACCTTGAGCCAGCTTCATGCAACGCAAAACCAGCTCGTCATGCAAGAGAAGATGGCATCCCTGGGCAGACTCAGCGCCGGCATGGCCCATGAACTGAACAACCCGGCCGCTGCCGCTCAACGCAGTGCCGCACGCTTGCGCGGGTTATTCCACCAGCTGCAGGATACCCTACTGCAAATCGGTGAATTGAATCTCGACCAAAAGCAATCGGATCGAGTCTTGGCGCTCGAGCAGGTTGTAAGGGAACGCGTGAAACAACCTCCCGACGTTGATGCCATCGATCTCAGCGATAGAGAGGCCGAGTTGGAGGATTGGTTGGGCGGGCAAGGTATTGATAAGGCCTGGGAACTCGCGCCCACATTGGTCGAGCTCGGCTACGACAACAGTGAACTCGAGGCGCTAGCGGGAAGCTTCACCGTAGAGCAGTTCTCCGTCATTGTCGATTGGCTCAACTGCACGTATACCATTCAAAGACTGCTCTACGAACTCAGTCTGGGAACCGGACGTATCTCGGAGATTGTCAAGGCGCTCAAGACGTATAGCTACATGGACCAGGCCCCAGTACAGTCCGTCGACCTACGCGAGGGCTTAGACAGTACGCTGATCATCTTGCACAACAAGCTGAAGGGCGGGATTGAGGTTCGCCGCGAGTATGCGCAGGACTTGCCGCCCATCCAAGCTTATGGCAGCGAGTTGAATCAGGTCTGGACCAACATCATCGACAACGCCATCGACGCCATGGAGGGCAAGGGCACTCTGGTTCTGCGGACACGTTTGGAAGATCCGTGGGTGGTCGTGGAGATAGAGGACGACGGGCCGGGGATTCCCGAGGAGAGCCAGAACAAGATCTTTGACCCTTTCTTCACGACCAAGCCGCCCGGAGAGGGAACCGGACTGGGGCTGAATATCAGCCACAACATCATAGTGCAGAAACATCAGGGAGAAATCTCCGTGTCGTCGGAACCAGGGAGGACTTGTTTTGCAGTTCGGCTTCCTGTGGGATCGGATCTCGCCGACGATGAAAGACAGTGAAAGACTAGGTGGCCCTCTTCTATGCCTGAGTGGCTTGACGGGCAACTAGGTGAATCTCATCTTGGGGTCGGAGTCGCCGTCATACACACGCGTGGAGGTGGAATGTGATTCGTGGAACGCTCGTCGCTACTTTGCTTTTGGTTTCGCCCATCAGTCTCGTAGCTCAGCAGCAAATCTTGACAAGTGGCGTGCCTGTGCGTCCCGTGGAGATGCAAAGGCCGCCAAGCGAAAAGAGTCCAACGCTTGCGGCCCTGCTCAGCTGGCTGGTGTGGCCCGGCGTGGGCTCATACTATGCGGGGAACAGCGGGCATGGAACAAGGCATGTGGTTATCAGCGCCGTAGCAGTCGGTACGGCCATCCCGCTGCTAGTGACGTGTGACAACGATGGATTTTGCGATTTCGATAACGACACGGCTCGTCTCTCTACTGTCGTCGGCCTGGCTGCAGTGCATGTCGCCAACGAAGTGTGGAGCATAATCACGGCTGTGAACGATGCGGAGGATCGCAACTACAGCATCCGTTCCGGTCCGGTATCATTCGCGCCGTCTATCACGAAGCTTGCCGTGAGGTTGCCGGACGGACGTTTCACCTCTCGGCTTGGCTTGGGGGTGGTCAGCTTCAGCTTCTGATTTCCGAACCCTTTTACGAGCCTCCGGCGTTGCGACTTCCGGGGCTCATGATGAATGGCTGTGGAGATGGTCCCTTCATAGCCGCGCTGTGAGATACGCTATCCAATCATCTCCAGTGTTCGAAGGAGGAGAAAGTTGTGTCCTTTCTCCTCCTTCTACGTCCACACGATCGCCTGCGAATTCTCCTGTCCTGGGGTTGAACCACCGCAGCTCGAACGTCGTTTGATCGTCTTCCAGATTCAGCGTTGTTGCTTCTCCCTGTTTCGAGTACACAACGTAAACTTCACCCTGTTTGCCGAATACATATGACTCCTCCGTGGGACTCAGTTGATCTGCGTTACGCATCTCCCAGAATGGAATCGCGTTGTGCTCGAAGAACTCGAGAGCTATGCGACACTGATCCCACATCCGGTCTCGTGAACGCCAGTCTTGAGCCGTGAGGTCGGAGTTAGGATGCTCGTATCCGAAGTACCACTCAATTCCGCCGCCGCCGGCCAGCAGCGTTCCCCACAGGGCGTTCTTCCTCGCGTCGTCGTGCTCCGGATCCTCTTGGTCCGGGAGCAGCGAGTGCAGGTGGTCTCCCGGCTCATCAACTGCAACCACCAAGGGTTTACCGCTCGCTTCGGCCCGGTCTAGCCAGTACAGGACTCTGCCGTGCACGTGGCTGAAATCGGCTTGATCGGTTTGGACCGACAGACCCGTGATGCGTGATGAGTCTCCCAGCAGGTCATCGAACGGCTGGCCGTTGTGGATCACGATGTGGTGGCGATAGGGATCGTGATCGAAGAAGTACTGCGCCATTGCCCGGCGTTGCTCCGTGGTCTGCGCGGCGTCGGCACCCCAGGCGCCGTTTTCTTCTCCCAGGTTCCAGTTCAACGCAAGGTGGTGGCTGAAGCGGGCAATCAGTTCGCGGTAATACAGTCTGCGCTGCACGCCCACGTCGCCTTCATCGAGTAACGTCTGATTCTCCGACTCCTGGGTTTTGAAATGGAGGTAGAGGCCGAGTCGATCGGCCTGCTCGAAGATCAGCTCCCACTGATCGAGCTTGGACACGTCGAAACGGTACCGCTCGTCGTATGAGGTATAGGGGAAAACGTTGTGGTCGTCGCCCGCGATGTTCATGGTCAGGAAGGAAAAGGCGTTCATTCCTTTGGATGCCAGGTAGTTGATGGCACCGATGAGGCCCTTCCCCTTGCCGTCCTGCCAGGTGGGATCGCCCTCGTGCCAGTCGTCTATATGCGGGGCCCAATCCTTGACCAGGTCGTCGTTGTGTCCGTCTGCCTTGAAGTCCCCATCGAAGTCGCGGTACGCCAAGAGATTCTCGGGTGCGTCGGCCCCGGCCTTCAAGAAGTACTCTCCCGATTCGGCGAATTGCAGGTATCGCTCTCCCACATACTGGAGTCGTCCTTTGCCGCGGAAGTCGCGCCCCTCCTTGTCGCTGGGTCCAACTGTGAATGAGCCCCGTGACCCATCCATGTAGCCGGCCGATTCGCCGGCGGTGTCAACGTCTGACACGGCAATAGCGGGACCTTGTCTGAAGGAAACGGCATATTGCCACGTTCCCGTCTCGTCCGGTGCGAAATGGACTCGCCACTTGTCACCCGCGGTGGCCGAAGAATTAGCTGCATCGCCGTCCCCTGCGAAGTAGCCGGGTACGGTGTACGATTTGTCACCGTTGGTGAATGTGACGTTTAGACGGTAGTCCAGGAATGGATTCGGCGTTCCGGCTTCGCTCGCAGCCGGTCCGTCGAACGTGATAGTCACCTTGTGCCACTTCTTGGCCTCGCCGGTTACAACGCCGGCTTGTCGCGGTGTGCAGCCGACGGCCATGGCGCAGATCGAGGCAGCCAACACGACGTGTCGCGAGCCGATCGCCAATCTGATCACTGTCAAGACCGTTCAGCGCCGTTCTTGTTCGTTAGTTTCTCTGATCGAGAGTAGGCGGTGGCACGCAGGACAGGTCAACGCACGCACCGTGTACTGCTTGCCACCTACCTGATGCAGGGCAGGGGGGCCAATCTCCAACGTCTCGCCACACCGTGGGCATTTCGGTGGCTCAGCAGAGGTCCGAACAAGCTCACGGATCTGCGTTGCTTCTTCCCGTGAGAAGACGCTCGGTGTGTTCGTGTTGGGTTGCTTCTTGTCCGAGGCGGCCATGCCGTGATTCACCCTCCATGTCACTAAACTATGGCTGCTGGAGCTCCTCGCCAATATGACGAAGCTATTCTACGTCCCGCCCCTTAAATTGTCTGTCTTCGTCATATT
>JARRLJ010000096.1:14147-23599 GCA_037387025.1 Gemmatimonadales bacterium | reverse complement strand
GCAACGCACTTTGCCAATCTGCTGAGGCGTTATGGCGGGGATGTTGTACCGGCTCTTGCGGCGTACAATGCGGGTGGGACACCGGTTAGGCGATGGCTCCGGGTTCCAGAAGCCCGAGACCCGATCCAATTCGTGGAGCTGGTGCCGTATCCGGAGACTCAGGGTTATCTGAGAACCGTCATCCGGAATCGCGCCCTGTATCGGGCTCTGTACCCGCCCCAGGAGTCCGCTACGACCGGGAACCCATGACGGGCTCTGGCCTGCGTCGATTGATCCATGCGGCAACGGGTCTTCTGTTGGTCGTGCCAATTGTGGCAAGCTGGGACCTGTTTAGGGGAATCTTGATCGCGGGCACGATGATTGGGCTAGTGCTCGAGACGGCCAAGATCAAACTGCCGACAATGCAAGTACTGCTGGCCAGGTTCTCCCCGTTGTTCCGATCGGGCGAAGTGAATCGTCTCAGCGGAGCCTGGTGGCTCTGTCTGGGGTACTGTGTCGCGGCTTGGGTACCGCAGCCCGGGGCAGCGGCCGGGATTCTGGTCGGTGCGCTTGCCGACCCCGCTGCATCGCTTGTCGGTTCTGCCCGGGGGCGTCCGTCCTCCAAGACGGCTCATGGAAGTGGCGCGGCATTTGCTGTCGCGATGTTGGCGTTGGCTCCCATGGGTCTCCCATGGACCGCGGTCATTGGAGGAGCCCTGGTTGGAACTGCGCTCGAGCGGTGGTCGGGTCCTATTGACGACAACTTGCTCATCGCCCCGGGAGTAGCCTCGGCCGTTTGGCTCCTGGCTTGACATCCGGGTGGACCAGGACGCAAAATCTCTACACGTGGGCCGTCCGGATGGCCCATATCAGACCCCAATTCAAAGTCTTCGCAGGAGAGAGGTACATGCCACGGGGCAAAGTGAAGTGGTTCAACGATTCGAAGGGCTATGGTTTCATCGAACAGGAAGGTGGAGGTGACGACGTTTTCGTCCACTTCTCGGCCATTCAAGCGGAGGGTTTCAGGACTCTCCGGGAAGGTCAGGACGTGGAATTCGAATTGAAAACGGGGGACAAGGGGCTAAACGCCCAAAACGTTGTCAAAGCCTAGTGCTCTGATGATGGTCGCAGAGCCCCGTCCACCTAGGGCGGGGCTTTTTATTTATCGCTATTTTCCGGCATGGCCGACCAGGATCGAGATCAACTTTATCTTATAGATGGCTATGCGCTGATATACCGATCATTCTTTGCCATGATCAGCCGGCCACTTCGCACCAGCCGCGGCGAGAACACATCGGCGGTGTGGTGCGTTGCCAATTTCCTCCACAAACTCTTTGAGCAGCGGCACCCACGCTACGTCGCGTGGGTTCACGATGCCGGTTCGTCATTCCGAAACCAAGCATATCCCGCCTACAAGGCGACGAGGGAAAAGCTGGACGACGAGTTGCAGGAAGATTTCGACCGCTCGGTGGAACGGGTCGAGCAGTTGCTGGAAGCTTTTGGAGTACCGCTCGTTGCGGTTGACGGCTATGAAGCTGACGACGTCATCGGTACGATGGCAGCGCGAGCGGCCGGAGAGGGCCTTCTCACGATAATTGTCTCCGGCGACAAGGACTTCTATCAGCTGATTAACGAAAATGTGATGGTGCTCAATCCGGGAAGGGGGGGACCGGCCCCTGTGGATGAGTCCATTGTGGGACCTTCAAACGCGGCGGAGAGATTGGGAGTCCCCCCAGAACGCGTCGTCGATTATCTCGCACTAGTCGGTGATTCATCAGATAACATACCCGGAGTGAAGGGAATAGGAGATAAAACCGCTCGCGCGCTGATCGAGGCTTACGGTGACCTTGAGTCAATTATTTCTCACGCGGCTGAGGTGAAGGGCAAGCGAGCCAGGGAAGGACTGCTGCAGTACGCTGAAGACGCAAGATTGAGTCGCGAACTGGTGACGATCTTGTTGGATGTACCGGTCGATCTGGATCTGGCAGCACTTAGGACACGCCGTCCCGATAGCGAGCGCCTAACGCGACTGTACGGCGCACTCGAATTCACTACTCTAATTGCCAAGCTCGAGAATCATCAGACTGAGGACGTGGAGCTGAGGCCAACGGTCGTCGAGCATTCTCAGACTCTCACTGAAATCCTCAACGCAGTGACGAAGACGCAAGACGTTACAGTTGACCTGAGGGTGGAAGGCTCCGTGCATAATGAGTGGGTTGTTGGACTATCGCTTTTCCTGGCCGACGGCCGGGCATGGTACTTCCCCCTTGGCCACAGGACACCGGACGGTCTACTAACGGCGCACGAACCACCGCACAATCTGCCACCCCTGACTGATCCGGTGATGCAGCCGATAGTTGACGTACTGCAAGACCCCAACGTTCGTAAGTCGGCCCACGACATGAAGCGGATCTGGCTCGCTTTGCGCGGTCATGGAATATCGTTGACTGGCGTCGAATACGACTCAATGCTGGCTAGTTTCGTCCTCGATCCCGGTCGTAGGACCCATTCATTGGACGCGCTTGCCAGGGAGCATCTCAACGTCGACCTCAAGAGCGAATCAGACCTGGTGGGGAAAGGGAAATCTGCAAGGCCACTCCACGAGGCATCGGTACGCGAGTTGGCGGATCTCTCGGCGAGATCGGCGGAGGCGGTATCGCGTGTGCGCCGGCACTTTGCACCACAGCTAGACTCTGTTGGGGCCCGCTCCCTACTAGACGACATTGAGCTGCCGCTGATCAAGGTGTTGGCCGCTATGGAGTGGAGGGGGATAACTGTCGATGTGGCAAGATTAGGCGAGTTGTCTCGGCAATTCAGCGCTGAACTGCGTGAAATCGAGCACTCTATTCACCAAGCCGCCGGATCCGATTTCAACATCAACAGTACTCAGCAACTCCGCCATGTGTTATTCGAAAAGCTACAACTTCCGGTTATCAAACGAACAAAGACCGGGCCGTCGACTGATGCCGGCGTCCTGAGTCAGCTAGCTGAGATGGGATTTGATGTTCCACAGCTGCTGCTAGAATACAGGGAACTGAGCAAACTCAAGTCGACTTACGTTGATGTCTTGCCGCAAAACGTGAATGGCAAGACAGGAAGAGTGCATACGAGCTTCAACCAAACGGGTGCGGCTACGGGCCGCTTGTCATCTTCAGATCCCAACTTACAGAACATCCCAGTGCGCACCCCCCGAGGTGAACTGATACGCGCTTGTTTCGTTCCGTCGCAGGGGTGTCGCTTCATCGTGGCTGATTACTCGCAGATTGAGCTTCGTGTCCTTGCGCACTTATCCCACGACGCGGCGTTCATAGAGGCGTTTCGCATGGGAGGTGACATACACCGCCAGACAGGTGCCATCATATTTGAGGTTGCTCCGGAGAACGTAACGCCGGAAATGCGCGCTAGGGCTAAGACGATCAACTTTGCCACCATCTACGGACAGGGTCCGTTCTCTCTCGCGAAGCAGCTGGGCATTTCACAGGAAGAAGCGAAAGAATTCATTCGGTTGTACTTCGATCGCTTTTCAGGCGTCCGTGCCTTTCTGGATGAGACAGTGGAGCAAGCGAAGAACCTTGGGTATGTGGAGACTCTGTTCGGCCGCCGTCGTTATATCCCGGAGTTGAAGGACCCGAATTACAATGTTCGAGCTTTTGGGGAACGAACCGCGATGAACTCCCCGATGCAGGGGTCCGCCGCCGACCTCATAAAGGTGGCGATGATCAATCTCGCCGCGGCGCTGGATAGAGAGAATCTCGAATCGGCAGTACTTCTCCAAGTCCACGACGAACTGGTTATCGAGAGTCCCGAACCTGAAGTAGAGCAAGTGTGCGACACGGTGCGCCGCGAGATGGAAGCTGCTGCCAAGCTGGACGTTCCGCTATTGGTGGAGGTCGGCGTAGGCTCCAACTGGCTCGACGCCAAGGGCTAGCGATGAAACGCCCAGGCTTGACCTTGATAGAGCTGATGATGGTGATCGTCATCATTGGGCTCCTGTCCGTCATCTCGATGCCACGGCTGCAAGCCGCCCGGATGCACTCCATCGCGGCGACAATGAGGAGCGATCTTCGAATGCTCGGCTTGCAGCAAGCGTCCTACCACTACGACAGCGCCATGTACACGGACGACCTGGCTGTCCTAGCAGCCCGTGGATTCAGCCAGAGTTCTGAAGTGACTATCGTTGTGAACGAGGCAACGTCTCGTGGGTGGTCGGCTACTGCTAGCCACGACCAGGTCGCAACGAACATCGTTTCAAGTTGTGGGGCGAGGAGATGGCTCACCTAGTTTCGTCGGACCGGGCCGTGCTCCTGCAAGCGGGAAGGTTGCTCGGGATGAGCGAAAGATGGCTGCAGCACAAACCTCTGAAGCACCCGCACACTGGAAAGAGAGTTGATGCGTGGCACTGGGATCTAAGAGGGAAATACCTGGAATTGGGTGTTTTGCTTGCTGCACCTAAGTTCTTGCAGGATCCTCGTCACCGATAATCTCTGCCTTCGCTACCCCGACAGCTTCGGGCTTTACGTCAGCCTGTGTTGGATTTGATCGAACCCCGGGCCACCAGTTCCACTGGCCAAGTATGTGCATGAAGGCCGGTACGAGGACCATCCGTATCAAGGTTGCGTCGAGGAAGACTGCAACGGCCAGGCCGAATCCGATGAACTGCGCCACCATCACTCGCGAAAAGCTGAAGACTCCGAATACGATGATCATGATTGCGGCGGCACTCGTGATGACCGATGCGGTGGCAGTTAATCCTTCTATTGTGGACTGGTCGTTCCTGCCGGACCGATCGTATGCTTCCTTGATTCGGGCTAGGAGGAAGACTCCGTAGTCCATACTCAACCCGAACACCACCGCGAACACCAGGACTGGAACTACTACATAGATGGCCTCTGTGGGGCCATCGAGCCCCAATAGACCGGCGCCCACTCCCTGCTGAAACACCAATACGGTCACGCCGAACGCGCCCAGTACTGAGAGACCATTCAGGATGACGGCCTTGAAGGGAACCAGTAAGGATCGAAAGGCAACGGCCAACATTACCAGGGTGGTGAATACGACAAGTGCAATCACCAAAGGGAACCGGTCCAACAGTTCATCCTGGAGATCTACACTCGCGGCAGCGAACCCCCCGACCATGACGTCTACGGAATCGAGGCCGGCAATCTCAGAACGCAGCGAGCGGACGCGCCGCACTACGTCCATCGAGCTGGCGAACGATGTTGTGTCGGACAGGATCGCATCCATGAGTGTGGTGCGGGCGTCCGCGGACAGATATGCGGAGAAGAACTCGGGTGCGCGCGCCCGAGCTGCATCCATGTTCCCGTACAGCAATGTATAGCCGAGCGCGGACATACCAGGCTCGAGATCGACAACGCTGCGGACTTGGATTACTCGTGCGTCGGCTCTTATCGAATCCGAGAAACGCATCAGTCCGCGCAAGTACCGCGATCCGACTATCCTCTGTTCTTCGGGAGCGCGTATGATGATCCTGACCGGTAGGAGTGTACCTGAAGCTCCCATGCGTTGTAGTGTCTCGACTCCATCAGTCGATTCGGTATTGGCGGGGAACCACCCCGACCGTGGTAATCCGATCTTCATTTGGGCCAGCGGCCAGGTTATCGCAGTGAGCGCAATCCCACCGAGGATGATCGCGCGCCAAGGGTGATGGACGAGCCACCTGGCCCAACGCTCCCAACCAGTTGGAGCGTGATACCACGCCAGTCTTTTCGCCAACCATCGAGGTATGTCAATCCCCCTTCCCATATAGGAGAGGGCCGCCGGTAGGGCAGTGACGCTGAGTAGGACCGCTGCCGTGACTACAAAGAGGCCACCGATACCTACCGAGCGAGTCTCCGATGTCGGTGTTATGAGGAGTGACGCGAAACCTACGGCAACAGTAAGGCCACTGGTCACTACTGCGCGACCGGCCGTGGTGACACTTCGAGTGGCAGCGTCTCGGGGACCACGGCCACGGTTCAGTTCCTCTCGAAATCGTGTCACGATCAACAACGAGTAATCGATACCCATTGCCAGACCCATCATCGAAATGATCGTGAGAACGAAGACCGACATCGGGTATAGAGATGTCGTGATTTGCACAAGGGCCAGAGCACATGTGATGGCGAGCAGTCCAACGACTATCGGTAATAGGGCGGCAACCAGTGCTCCGAACGCGAGTATGAGTACCAATGCCGAGAACGGTAGAGCTTTTCGCTCACCGGTTTCGGCGTCGTCCTTACTTACCTGACGGACATCGTAGTCGAGCGCTGGTGTGCCCGTGACGTGGACTTCGTAGTCCGTGCCCCAGGGTATCCGGTCAACAGTGCTGTGCACGACTTCACGAAACCCCACGACGTAATTCGTGGGGCTGGAGTCTTCGGGTGCTTCCACGGTGGCGATGAGGAATGTCGTTAGTCGGTTGTCGCTCAGCAGAGTTGAGTCAGTCAACGATAGATAGGAGACCACGCGAGTGACGAAAGGAAGTTGCTCGATGGAATGAGAGAGAGAGTCGATCAGCCCCCGTGTTGGTGGACTGTCGATCGGCAGGGGACCCGATATGGTGACTGCGAAAAGATGCGCAGCGGGCTGAGGGAAGGCTTCTCGGATCAACACGCTGGCACGCTGTGATTCGGATTCCGACAGGTGCTGTCCTTCTACCTGGAGACCATCTTGGACCCGCGAGGCCCGCGGCCATGATATCAACGCCGCGATAATCCAGAAGACGAGCACAAAAGCGCGGAATCTGATTATGGATTGAGCAGGAGGCGTGATCAACTAGACCTCGCGCCGGCTTCCGGGTTCGTCGCTACACATTCGACCACCTGTCAGTGCATTCGGCGACCATGGCAACCAAGAGTGTGAATGTCCTGATGCTGCAAGGGGTTAGTATGATAGGCGCCGTGGCCCGAAGGCGCCAGGCGGTGGTGTAGCGGTCAATCACCCCCGTTGAGCATATTGAGCGGATGCGTCGCGCGTTAGCTCTCGTAGCAATGACGGCTGTGATTGTTGCAGTGATTCTGGCCCGCAAAACCGTGGGCTCGGATTCCCCCGAGGTCACTGAGTTACCAGAGCCGATAGGCCAATCGGAGTTCGTGCGGACAGATAGTGTGAAGGCAGCGCGAGACTTGGTGCGCCGAAGGATTTCTCAATCCGACACGTACCTGGGTTACTCGCTAGCTGAAGGCGACTCGATACTGAAACGTTGGCAGAACCGCAGCGTACGGCCCTTAACCGTTCATTTCTTGCCACCCGCAGTACCTGACGTCGACCCAGCCATGGGAGCAGCAGCGCGCGACGCGTTCGCGCGCTGGGTACGGGTCGGAGCAATCCCCGTAGTGTTCGAATTCGTGAGGGATTCGGCCACAGCCGAGGTGTTGGTACGGTGGATCCGATTGTTTCCAATGCGGCGGTCTGGACAGGCAGACGTAGTATGGGACGGCGAAGGTTGGTTGGTGCGAGGGACCCTCACCTTGGCAACGCATACGAGTGACGGGCGCAAGGTCACTCCCGACGTGGTTTACACGGTCGCGTTGCACGAAATCGGCCACCTCTTGGGATTGGGGCACTCGGATGATCCCGATGACCTGATGTATCCATCCACTTCTGTGCACGATCTGACGGGGCGTGACAGGCGTACAGCGCGGCTACTCTACGCCTTGCCGCCTGGTTCATTGAGGGATCCCTAATACATCCGCCGCGCAGCCACTCACTGTTCTCGATGGATTTGGCTCAATCTCGCAACGGGGCTGTATTCAGGTCGAGCGCGCGGGCAATCAGGTAACCATACTCGGCATATCTCGCCAGCCCGGCAAACGGGAAATGGTCGCTCCAATGGTCCGCTGGTTGGTGATAGTGATCCCACCGCTTGCGTAGCGCATCTGAGCTGTCTGCGGACAATCCTTCGAACGGCCCGGATCCAGGAATGATGAACACGGCTGGCACGCCTTCTCTCACGAAGGGGTAATAATCAGAGTTAGCCCGCGGCGGAGATGTCGTCGCAGACCAACTCTGCTCTCGGGCTACGTTCAGCGCTACTCGCCCCAACCCGGTGGAATCGACACCTGCCAGTCGCCAAGTAGTGAGTTTACCGGGAGGTGCTCCGGCGTCGATGTTGATCACTGCCTCAGTCCGGTCTAGCGGCCACGGTGGACGGGCAACATAGAAATCGGAGCCAAGTAAACCACGTTCTTCTCCCACTAAGAATAGGAAGATCACAGAATGCTTCATCGGCCGAGCTGCATCGTTCTTCATTGCCTGGGCGATTGCCAGTAACATGGCGACCCCCGCCGCGTTGTCTGAGAACCCGTTGTAAATCGCGTCGCCGGAAGAATCTGGTTCCGCTACGCCCAAGTGGTCGTAGTGAGCAGTGAAGACGATTGCCGTATCCCCTACCGGCGATGTGTTTCCTGGGATCAGGCACGCCACGTTGTGTGCCTGGACCCTCCGTCTGGTTAGTTCAACCTCGTATTGAACGGTGCTACCGAGCGGTCCGGGAGTCAGCTCTTGGCCCTTCTCCAACGCTGTGCCCGCAACCATGGAGTAGGACAGACCGGGCCCCGCTAGCAATGACGGGATTGGGGGGAGAAATGACGACTGAACCGTCGAATCCGCATGATAGAGACGCGTATCACCGCGGCTACGGCGGTAGAGATCATATGCTGCGTTGTCGGGAAGGAGGTGGAGGATGGCCGCCGCGCCCAGTTCACGCAGCATCTGGGCGTCATCGGTGCTGACCCTAGCGCCCGCGACAACGGCAACGCTCCCCTCCAGGTGCAGGTCCTGCAACATCTCGGTCTCAAGGCCGTTGACAGGCCCCACGTAGTATGCGGGACCGGTGACATCCGTCAGAGTGGAGCGCGTGCCAACGTCTGGAGTGAAATCCTCAGGATAGCGGAACATCGTACGCTGACTTGAGTGCATCAAGATGAGCTGGGTGCCCGAATCGATAGTGGATTCCTCCAGTGGCACCGGCTGGAGGAAATCGGATCCGACTGGGGCGAGTCCCAAATCACGACATTGTGACGCTATGTAAAGTGCTGCAATCTCAGCCCCCTTGGCTCCTGTGGCTCGCCCTTGGAGGAGATCATGGGCCAGGAAGTACGTGTGAGCCTTGATTGCTAGAGTGTCCACCGGTTCCTGCGACCAAAGAGAACTGGCCGCTAGCGCAAGAACGGCAAATGTCGAGATCGACCGCCAACCGTATCGCATCGGCCTTCCTGTGGTTTGAGTCGTGTTTGGTGTCTCGGGCTGTGCACAATAGAATAATGGCACCGGAGATCTTATGACGCTCATCCTGTTGTTGGTGCTGACCCTCCAGGCTGGTCCCACTGCCCAGATTGACACTGCAGTGGAAGATGGCATTCGGTCGGGCGTATACCCCGGTGCCGTCGTGGTCGTCGGTACAGGTGATTCAGTGCTGTTGGCCAAAGGATACGGACACTTCTCCTGGTCCAGCGACAGCCGCGTGCCTGATC
>JARRLJ010000096.1:9209-14099 GCA_037387025.1 Gemmatimonadales bacterium | reverse complement strand
GTGGCTGCGACCCCCGCTATCATGCGACTCGCTGATATGGGCACGGTGGACCTCGATGCACCCGTCCAGAACTACCTTCCTGAATTCAAGGGAGACGGGAAGGAATCGGTGACGGTCATGAGTCTGCTTGAGCATCGATCCGGCCTCCGAGCGTTCCTCCCGCTGAACGATCGGAGTGAGACAGCCGCAGAAGCTCGCCGACTGGTGCTCGAAGAGGAACTCAGATGGACTCCGGGGTCGCGAGTAATCTATAGTGACCTCAACGCGATGTTGGTCGGGTGGGTTGTGGAGAGCGCATCGGGTGAATCACTTGACTCATATTCTGCGGGAGCGGTGTTTGGGCCGATCGGGATGAAGCAGACGATGTTCAAACCACCGCGCAGCATGAGGTCCTCGATGGCGCCGGTCGGCCTCTGGCGTGGGCACGTGATTGCAGGAGAACTCCACGATCAAAACGCCGTGCGGCTGGGTGGGGTCTCGGGTCACGCTGGCTTGTACAGTACCGGAAGAGATCTTGCCCTTTACGCGCAGGTCTTCCTTAATCTTGGCCGCACCGGGGGCGGAGTCCAACTCTTCGCTCCCGAGACAGTGCTGCGGTTCACGCGACGTGGACCAGGAAATCGCGCTTTGGGTTGGGAAGTTCGTGATACGACGGATGTAGCCAACACGGGGCGACTGCTGTCTGACAGTGCGTATGGTCACGGAGGCTATACAGGCACTTCGATCTGGATTGACCCCAGCCGGGACCTGTTTGTCATACTGCTGACCAACCGGGTATTTGCTCCTCGAACAGGACGTTCGATCACCCGACTGAAGGCAATTAGGGCGCGGATTGCTGATGCGGCGGTCGCACTGCGGGATGAGGCGTGTGCTTCGGTTGTGATTGGAGCTAGGACGAAGAGACGATGCCTGTAGAGGGCAAGGTAGGAAGCTCGAGTAAGCGCCCAACAAAACCAGTCTTGATATACGACGCCGATTGCGCGTTCTGTGCCCGTTGGGTGCAGCGCCTACGCCACTGGGATCACAAGCGCCGAGTAACATATCTACCGTTGCGGGACGACAGGGCGTTAGCGGTGTCCGGCCGGGAACGCCAGAAGTTGCAGATCGCTGTCCATTTGGTACGCCCGGACGGTGCCGTGTTCGCTGGAGCTGCGGCAGCTCGAGAACTGTGCGCGTTCTTACCGCTTGGTAGTCTACCTCGCGTCGTCATGTCTTTGCCCGGCGTGATGCCCATCGCCACTCGAGTTTATGCGTGGATTGCACGTCGCTATGGTCCAGTGAGGCAGTAATGCGAGACTTGGCGCTGCGATGGCCGACCCGGTACCTTGTGGCCAGGTATTCAGACGGATGGGAGACGTAACCTCATGGTCGAGACCGAAGCAGTCCGGCAGGCGTTGCGGCAAGTAAAGGACCCAGAGGTGGGGTTCAATATCGTTGATCTCGGACTGGTCTACACCATTGACGTGACCGAGGGAGATGTGCGCATCGAGATGACACTTACGTCGCCCGGCTGCCCCGTGGGCGGACAGATCCTGGCCGAGGCCGATGCCGTCACGCGTGAGGTGGAAGGGGTTAAGAACGTGTCGGTCGAGTTGGTGTGGGAGCCGTTCTGGTCGCCAGAGCGGATCGATCCAAAGGTGCGGGCGTATCTAGGATTCTGACTTTGCAGCACGAATCGCCCCGAGAATGCGGTCCTTTCCCAACACCACCGACTGCCATTCTCTGAGTTCAGTAACGCCTCTCAGTTGCTTCTCCGTGCTTGGTTGTCGGCGCGCTATCGCCTGAAGGGTACCGTTGGGGCACAGCATCCCCGGATCCATACTCGTCTCTTTAGCCCTGTTATCTCTTAGAAGCTTCAGTTGCTCGAGCCTTTGATCGTAGGCTCGGTCATGTCTGGGACGAGCGGGCTGCCTGACGGCGGGTAAGTCAGCTTGTGGGGTCGCCAGTCCGCGCTTGACTGCTGTGAGTAGACTGCGGCCGTATCGCTCCGCCGCGGATGCCGGAAGACCTTGAACCTCTCTCAAACGGGCCAGGTTGCGCGGTGCCGCCCTGGCGACCGCCAGCAGGGCCGGGTTACCGAGGACCCTGAATGGTGCGCGGTCCAAGTCTCGAGCTGTGCTTTCACGCCACTCGTGTAGTGCCCTGAGCACCGCGAGGTTTCGACGCGGCAGAGCCTTGGATCCTTTGATTCGCAAAAACGCTAGCTCGCTTTTGGCGGGCGGTATCCAGCGTATCCCTTCTAGCAGGCGGAATTCTTCGCGAGCCCATTCCATTCGACCCTCGTGCTCGAGCTGCGTCTCAAGACGATCCCGTAACGCCGGCAGATAGCGAGTGTCGTCAGCTGCGTACTCTATCATCTCCTGTGTCAGTGGGCGACGCGACCAGTCCGCACGCTGGAGCTTCTTGTTCACCTTGATGCCGAAGTGTTTTTCCAACAGGGCTGCTAGTCCCACGGCGGGCTCCCCCACTAGCTGTGCAGCCAGACGAGTGTCGAATATTCTGCGAGCCGTGAAGCCGAAGTCCCGGTTCAACATCCGCAGATCGTAATCGGCATCGTGTAACACGATTTCTACTTCGGGGCTGCTTAGCAACTGGCCGAGGGGCTTGAGTACCCCGGTGCTTAGAGGGTCTATGAGAGCTGTCTCTCGATCGGAGCTGACCTGAATGAGATAGACTCGGTCAACGTAGCGGTGGAAAGAGGCGGCCTCAGTATCGAGAGCCACTCGCGGTTCTTGCCGAAGCCGATCGAATAGCCTCTTTAGGGCCTTGTCGTCAGCGATGAGCTGAGGCGGACTGGTAGGCGGTTTCTTTCCCACGGGCGATGGTGAAACATCGCTAGGGACAGGGCTATTATGAAGCCACAGAACTGAATTGTGGCAGCCATAGGAGGCGCATCTGCCGACGCGGCTCAGCCCATGGAACGACTTACAGCGGGTTTGTCACTGACAGTCCGCATTGTGAACTGGTTGTCAGACAACAAGTTATGCACGCGTGGCAGCAACGATCCATCGATATAGTGACGCGACAGTATCACAACAGTTGCGTTGCGCGGTGGAGTGGGGTCCTGGCGAAACTCAGTGTGGTTTCGATCGGTAGGGAGGGGTGTTGGTGCACCTTCAAACGCCTAGGAGATGGCAGTATGACAAAGGCCGCTTGGGTTCTGGGAGGTGCCCTGTTGACCTGTCCCTCGCTGTTGAGTGCTCAATCAGCTGACGACTCCGCAGCAGTCCGTGCCACAGCCCTGGACTACATCGTGGGTTGGTACTCAGGTAATGGGCAGCGAATGGAGCGGGCGCTTCATCCGCAACTAGCGAAACGGATAGTTCGTACCGGGCCAGATGGCACCAGCATCCTCAACAACATGACCGCTAAAGAGTTGGTGGAGGCCACGGCAGGTGGATACGGTACACGGACGCCCCCAGCAGAACAGCAAAAGGATGTCACAATCCTCGACATCTACGAGAATGTCGCCTGCGTCAAGATAGTCGCCCGGGATTGGATCGATTATCTGCAGGTGGCGCGGGTCGACGGTCGCTGGATGATCATCAACGTGTTGTGGGAGCTAAAGCCAAAGGGCTAGTCACCAAGCCATTAGCGCGAAGGGCGTACCTCAGACCATGTCCAGCATCAGTCGCAGCACTCGCGGAGTCGGGGTTCGCTGTAGCGTCCCTGAGCGGCGTATTGCTTGTTCCATTCTTCCCTGAGGCAGAAAGGATCGAGGCCGAAGGGTCGATCGACGATCAATACACCGTCGAGGTGGTCGATCTCATGCTGGAGTAGTTCGGCCAGGTCGCCTTCAGCGTCGAGAGTCTGTTGCTTGCCTGTCAGATCCTGGTACCCGAGCTTTATCCGGTAGGCACGTTGAACGCGGACCAGCAAATTGGGTATGGAGAAGCAGTCATCCCAGACTGTGAAATCCTCGGTCCCGATATCCAAGATCTGGGGGTTGATGATGAACATCGGTTCTTCGATCTCCAGATAAATCAACCGCATCGGTGCACCGATCTGAGGTGCGGCCAAGCCTCTGCCCATGGCATGCCTGGACTGGAGATCACGGATCGTCTCCTGAAGATCGTCCGCTACCAACCGAACTGCAGGAGACCCGGGCTTCGTGATAGGCTCGCATTCACTACGTAGGACTGGATCGCCCAGCAGGCGAACCGGACGGATTGCCATCTCTCCCTCCCTGATTCGGGGGAACCAATGTAAGATTTTATGATGATCGTGGCCACAATCCTCGCCGCAGGCACCTCATCGCGCATGGGGTTCCCCAAGGCACTACTTCGGTTTCACGGCAAAACCTTCCTACAATCGATACTCGATGCTACGGAGGCACTCGGAGTTCATCGCTACGTAGTGGTGGGACCGGAAGCGAATAAGATTTTACCAATGCACGACTTACGTGATGTGACTGTGCTTCGTAACTCAACCATGGAAGCGGGGCCGATTGGGTCAATCCGGGCATCGGTGGAGGCCGCACTCCCCCACCCGATAGATGCTCTGGTTGTGTGGCCCGTCGACTTTCCTCACGTGGCGCTGGAAACGGTCAGCATGCTGATTGATCGGTTCAGGGCGGGGGACATGGCCATAGTGGTGCCGATCATGGAGAACCGACGAGGTCACCCGACGATCTTCGGACGTTCGGTGTTCAACGAGTTATTGAGCGCTTCGGCTGATGCAGGTGCCAAAGCTATCGTGAGAGCCGATCCGAAAAGGGTGGCTGAGGTCCCCGTAGAAGATCGTGCAGTCCTAGACAGTCTGAATACGCCGAACGCCTACCAGGACCTTCTGCGGAGGGAGGACAGGTTCAGATCCTAGCCGTCTGGGCTGGAAACCACGAGGCCTAATCGCATAACGTACTGGACATCTGATTCGTCCCTCCATACCCCG
>JARRLJ010000096.1:0-9098 GCA_037387025.1 Gemmatimonadales bacterium | reverse complement strand
AGTAATCACCGAAGTGGACCAATGAGCGAAGTCTGGGCAGGGCCTGTGGTGGGACGCCAGCGTCCAGCCATGCCGTCTCGAGGTAGTCCATCACGATTCGTCTATCATTTTCACCGACCGGCCGTTGCTGGAATGGCAGTGTAATGACCTGCGATAGCGTGCCGTCGCGGTCGTATACGCCGATACGGTACTCGTCGTTGAGTCCGTAGATCACGTTCATCTGGTCTGAAATAGCCCACACCGGTTCGGCGGTGTAAATGTTGATTTCCGGCGCTCCACCGCCGAAGTTGATGGTATTCCCCGACGGAAATTCAAGGATTGTATCTTTGACCAGCCCGTCGGCGCCGACTAGCGTGATGGCGTCCATCCGTGGCTGAGTTTCAGTAGCCGCTGAACCTGATAGCTGTCCCAGTCCCAGGGGACGCATCTGACCTGCAATAGCGCCGCTCGCCGTTGACCTCCAGATCATTGGTAGTGCATTTGCGATCTGGAGCGGTACGCTGGGAAGGTCCGAGCCGTCGGGGGCGTATCGGTTGATGCGCCTGTTTGCTAAGTCGGGTACTAGGAGCGTGTCACCTGGTCCGGAGACGACAAAGATGGCTCCCGGACCGATTTGGCCGGGTCCGCCACCGGGTCCGCCGAATATCTGCTCGAAGTGACCGTTGGCAGAGAAGGCTCTAACGCTCTGTGCTTGTGTATCCAGCACATATATGCGGCCGCTTGCACCGACAGCAATCCAGCCTATGCCTCCGAACTGATAATTCGGGTCACCCTCCAACACCCCGATCTTCAATTCCTGCACGACTCGCCATTGGTGCGACGCATCCCAAATGCCTTGCGGTGTGTTTGCGACGATCTTTATTCCTGCGCTGTCTCGCGTAGTTCCCTGCCACTGAGCTTCTGCGGCTGTGCCAAACGCAACGGTGAAAAGGATGGCAACCAGCATCGCATTCTGCTGCTTCATTGTGCTGCCTCCGATGTTTCCCCGATTACCTGCTTCATGCTTTGACGGTACTTGCGGAAAGCGTCGTGGCCTTCGCCTGTGAGCCGAAGCATAGTGTGAGGTTTCTTCCCCTTGAACTTCTTCTCCACTTCTATGTATCCCGCAGCCTCGAGCTTGCTCATGTGCGACGATAGGTTCCCCAGTGTGAGTCCGGTCTGCCGCACCAGGAACAGGAAATCGGCGCTGTCCACGACATACAGGTAGGCCATGATCATGAGCCGGGCCGGTTCGTGGATGAGCCGATCGATGTCATTCAGAGCGTCGATTCCCGTACTGTCGTCCTTAGTGGTTTCCATTGGCCGCAGCCTCGGTTGAAGGTACCGGGTATCGGCTCGTGAACTGGAACAGTCCTTTGCACCCCAACAACACCATCACAGCTGCCGAGAGCACGGAGACTACGGGGAACCTGATGTCTGCTAGCTCGATCAGCACCACCCAGCTGGGGAACGCTGCCGCATATAGCAACCCGTAGATATAGAGACGTGGGTAGTCGAGGAAGTAGCCCAGCATGCCGAACACGAAGAGCATGTTGGCTGCAATTAGTGCTGCCGGAACGGCCCATCCGGGCAGCTGTACGACATCTGTCAGGCTCAGCATGATTAAGGCCATGCCCAGTAGAACAGCGAGCGACAGGAGGATGGTCAACTTCAGGCTCTTTGCCTTCCTGATCTGGCCAAATTCCACCCTTCCCATTCGAGGCACTGTTATCAGTTTCTTTCCGGCGATCAGCCCGGCAACAGCGAGCAAATTGAAAGCAATCCCGAATACGAGGGTCCAGTAGCCTGCGCCGTGTTGAATCCACAGGGAAACGCCGACCTGTAACAGCACTAAGCCGCAAAAAATATCCAACAGCCCATCTTGGTGAACCGACTTCCACGCTTTCCGCTCGAGTTGTTTGAGGTCGAGTGTATAGGTCATGTCGTTATCTCGAATGTGCAGACCGATTGGTTTCATCCAACTCACCGATTGACAGAGGATATTTTCTCAGGAATTGGACGAGCAACACTATTCCAAATGCGGATGCGACTAGCCCGGCGATCAGTAAGAAAATCCTATTGTCGAGTAACTCCCTGGCTGCGATGGCTCCCGCGAATAGCGCTCCGATCGCATACAGCCGATTGAAGTCCTGCATGTACGCCATCACGATGAAGACGAGCCAGACCCCGGCTCCCAAGAGAACAGAGAAGGCCGTGTGGTTGTCCGTTATCCATCCGACTCGACCGGCCATCGTGAGCCCTAACAGACCCATGGTTATCAGTACTGCGACTGATGCTACAAACGCCGTCTTCTTCCTCTTCTTCCTTCGTTCAGGTCCGAATTTCACGATGCCCATGCGGGGAACGGTGATCCACTTCTTGGCTGCAATCAGGAAGAACGCGCAGGAAAGTTGTAGAACTGGTCCGGCCACCCGACCGAGTGAACCTGCGTTTCCCAAGAAACCTGCGATCAGCAGAAGCCCGAGAAACAAGTCGACGAGTCCATCTTGGTGATAGGATGTCCATGCCTTTCTCTCGAGTTGTTTGAGATCGGTTGTGTCTGGCATGGTGGTCTCCTTGTTGGGCTCGGTCCCCGACTGCGTCTATATGCCGATCGGTACAAACTCGTCGGCGACATACATAAATTTGTAGTACAAACTAATCTGCGCTGAATCTGTAACAGACAGTCGCCAATGTCAAGGCTGCGTCCATATCTAGTTGTCAAGGAACAGCTTACCCACGGGTACTGGGCGGACTCGTGCAACATCGCAAATAGGCGACACCGATAATTAGTTAACAAATTCGTTGAATTAGTTGCGAAAGTTTGGGGCAGGCATTAGGATTCGGGCCTCATGGATGCCATGACACCTGGACTCGCCGGGCATCGAGGTCTCCGCGGAGAGATCCTCGTTGAGCTGAAGAAGGCTCAGCCTATTACGGCAAAGGAGCTGGCCGGCTCCTTTGGAGTCTCCGCCAATGCCGTGCGGCGGCACTTGAAGGAACTGGAAGCCGAAGGCCTCGTGGTATATGGACGAGAACAGCGGGGGACTGGCGCGCCTACATTCACGTATCGGCTCAGCGATAATGGAGAACGGCTGTTTCCCACTCAATACGGTGAGGCCCTGACGGACATTCTCTCATTGGTGGCGGAGACCAACGGCCGCGAGGCCGTTCGGGAGATGTTTGCGGAGCGATTTCGTGGCCAGGCCGAGAAGATCCGTACAGAGCTAGTTGGAGCGACGCTGGAGGAAAAGGTCGCGGCGTTGGTGGAACTGCTGTCGCAACAGGGCTTCATGGCCGCCTGGTCGGCCGAGTCGGGCGAGTTGAAGCTAGCCCAGCACAATTGCGCGGTTAGGACTGCCGCCGAGAGATTCCCCGAGATATGTGCCGCAGAGGCGGATTTTCTCCGTGAAGTGCTGCAGAGTGAGATTCAGCGAGATTCATATATCCCAGAGGGGTGCAACGCCTGCCAGTACTCGATCGGTCCAGCTTCCGCTGAGCGGACCGAGCTTCGGAGCGTGGCAGATGACCTGCCCCGGGAGAGATAATGTCGAGCAGCGTACAACAACACGTCAGTCAGCCTTACAAGTATGGCTGGAGTACGGACGTCGATTCCGATGTAGTCCCGGCGGGCCTAAACGAGGAGATAATCAGGCTCATTTCGGAGAAGAAGCAGGAGCCGGGTTGGCTGCTGGAATGGCGGTTGAAGGCTTTCCGGAACTGGTTGAAGATGACCGAGCCCACTTGGGCTAACGTCAGCTATGACCCGGTTGACTACCAGTCCATTCACTACTTCTCGGCGCCGAAGAAACGGGAAGAGCTGGAGAGCCTCGATCAGGTAGATCCGAAAGTGTTGGAGACCTTTGCAAAACTGGGAATTCCGCTCGAGGAGCAGAAACGTCTTGCAGGGGTTGCAGTGGATGCCGTCTTCGACAGTGTGTCAGTTGCCACCACCTTCAAGGAAAAGCTGGCCGCGCACGGAGTCATCTTTCTGCCGTTCTCCGAGGCCGTGCGGGAACACCCGGAGCTAGTAAGGCGGTACCTGGGGTCAGTTGTCCCGCCGACCGACAACTTCTTCGCGGCGCTCAATTCGGCGGTTTTTACGGACGGTTCTTTCGTCTACGTTCCGAAAGGTGTCCGCTGTCCGATGGAGCTGTCCACGTATTTCCGCATCAACGCCGCTTCCACGGGTCAGTTTGAGCGTACACTCATCATTGCCGATGAGGGCGCATACGTGAGCTATCTCGAGGGCTGTTCGGCTCCGATGCGCGATGAGAACCAACTCCATGCGGCAGTAGTCGAACTGGTGGCAATGGATGACGCTCAGATCAAGTATTCGACGGTCCAGAACTGGTATCCCGGGGACGAGAACGGCAAGGGTGGCATCTACAATTTCGTTACCAAGCGGGGCGATTGCAGGGGAGAAAACTCGAAGATATCGTGGACCCAGGTGGAGACGGGATCTGCCATAACATGGAAGTATCCGAGTTGCCTTCTCACGGGAAACAACAGTATCGGTGAATTCTACTCTGTTGCTGTAACCAACAATCATCAACAGGCCGATACTGGCACGAAGATGATTCACATAGGCAGGAACACCAAGAGCACGATCGTGTCGAAGGGTATCTCTGCAGGCAGGAGCCAGAACACCTACCGGGGCGCCGTGAGAATAATGAAGAACGCTGCCAGTGCTCGAAATTTCTCGCAGTGTGATTCAATGTTGATTGGTGATCAGTGTGGCGCGCACACTTTCCCCTACATTGACGTGCGCAACAGTACGGCGATAATGGAACACGAGGCAACAACGTCGAAGATCGGTGAGGATCAAATTTTCTACTGCCAGCAACGCGGTATTTCGGCGGAAGATGCTGTTTCCATGATCGTGAACGGTTTCTGCAGAGAGGTATTCCGTGAATTGCCCATGGAATTCGCTGTAGAAGCGCAAAATCTGTTGGGCATTAGTCTCGAAGGAAGTGTCGGGTAGTGAAAATGAATTACATGGAGAAAATGACGGATGCTTGAGATAAGGAACCTGCACGCTGGCGTCGATGGGACCGAGATACTGAGGGGCATTGACCTAACCATAGACGCTGGCCAGGTGCACGCGATCATGGGCCCCAACGGGTCCGGAAAGAGCACGCTGGCCCAAGTGCTGGCGGGTCATCCGGCATACGAAGTTACCGACGGCAGTATTGTCTACGACGGCCGCGATTTGCTTGAGCTGGAACCGGAGGAGAGGGCATGTGCAGGACTGTTCATGGCGTTTCAGTATCCGGTGGAGATTCACGGCATCACGAATGCCTATTTTCTTCGAGCTGCTGTGAATTCGAAGCGAAAGTGCCAGGGACTGGAGGAGCTGGACCCGATCGACTTCATGAATCTGCTCGAGGAAAAGCTCGAAGCCATTGGCTGGACAGACTCACTTATGGAGCGGCCGGTCAATCATGGCTTCTCGGGCGGTGAAAAGAAGCGGAATGAGATACTGCAGATGGCCGTTCTCGAACCCAGACTTGCTGTGCTGGACGAGACCGATTCCGGTCTCGACATCGACGCTCTCCAGACTGTTGCGGGAGCCGTCAACAAGCTACGCGGGCCGGACAACGCATCGCTGGTCGTCACTCACTACCAGCGACTCCTCAACTTCATAGTGCCCGATTACGTACATGTGCTTGTGCGTGGTAAGATAGTCAAATCGGGTGGTAAGGAGTTGGCTCTTGAACTTGAGTCGAAGGGCTACGACTGGGTTAGAGAACCAGCCGAAGTCGCTTGAGGTGGATTGATAAATGACGAAACTGCCGGATGTGAGGAAGAAGTACCTGGCTGACTTCGCGGCGTTTTCGGGGAATGGTGGGTCGGACGTGCCCCCGTGGCTGGTCGAACTAAGGAGCGAAGCTATCGAACATTTCAACAGGCAAGGCTTCCCGGGCAGCCGTGATGAACAATGGCGGCTCACCAACTTCTCACGACTGAAGGAGACCGATTTCTGCCTCGCTAACGGCGATCGGCCTCCGCTCAATACAGATGAAGTTCGGAAACACCTGCTAACCGCGGGGTCTGACCAACGTCTGGTGTTTGTGAACGGCAGGTACTCGGAAGGCGCGCTCCAGGAGCATGTTGCGCGCTACGCAAGGCCGCAAGACAATCCTTTTACGGCCCTCGGAACTGCGTTCATGTCGGATGGAGCGTTTGTCCATATCCCTGCCAATGTGGTCTTGAGCGAGCCCATACAGCTGCTGTTCCTCACTACCGGTGCCGCTGGGCCGACGGTGGTCCATCCTCGCTGTCTGGTGTTGGTTGAAGAAAGCGGCGCAGCGTCGGTTGTGGAGACCCATATTGGCATGACTGACGGTAGCTACTGGTCGAATGTTGTAACTGAGGCGGTCGTGCAGGATAACGCGCAGCTTCAAGTGTATCGTATCCAGAGAGAGGGAGGTGAGGCTAGCCACACCGCCACTACGCAGTCATATCAGGGGCGAGACAGTTCCTTTGACCTTACCACAGTCGAGCTGGGTAGTATTCTCTCACGGCACGACATAAACGCGGTTCTTGATGGCCCGGGGGCAGAGTGCCGCCTGTACGGCTTGAGCCAACTCCAAGGTCGCCAACATGTCGATCACCACACCACCATCGAACACGCTCAGCCTCACTGCAACAGCTGGGAGTATTTCAACGGGATTTATGACGAGCGGTCCAGGGGCGTCTTCAACGGGCGAATCATAGTACAACAGGGGGCGCAGCTGACCGATTCGAAGCAGACCAACAACAATCTGCTCTTATCAGAGAATGCCCGAGCCGATAGCCAGCCTCAGTTGGAGATATATGCCGATGACGTGAAATGCACGCATGGTGCGACGCTAGGTTGGACCGGGGGGCGGAGAAACGACGCGCTGGTAGTTGATGGCCATGCAGGGTGCCGTCAGGACCGAGCGAGCAAGTAGGGCACTGGACATCCTGCGAATCCGGCGAGACTTCCCGTTGCTGGGCCAGACGATTCGGGGGAAACCCCTGGTCTATTTGGACAACGCAGCTACCTCCCAGAAACCGACCAGCGTAGTCGATTGCATATCCAGGTTCTACTCGTCAGAAAACGCCAACATCCATAGGGGAGTCTACCAACTCAGTGAACGTGCAACGGCCGCGTATGAAGCTGCGAGATGTAAAGCACAGCGCTTCCTCGGGGCGAAGAGTGCTTCTGAAATAGTGTTCGTCAGAGGCACAACTGAGGCGATTAACCTGGTCGCGAATAGCTACGGAAGATCAGTATTCAGGGCCGGTGACGAGGTTGTGATTTCGGGGATGGAGCACCACTCGAACATCGTACCTTGGCAGCTTCTCTGTGAATCTTTAGGTGCAAACCTCCGCGTCGTACCACTCGACGCATCGGGGACGCTGCTCATGGACGAGTATGAGCGGTGCCTTGGCCCTCGGACGAAACTCGTCGCGCTGGTGCACGTCTCGAACTCGCTGGGTACGATCAATCCAGTCAAGGAACTGGTTGCGAAGGCGAAGGAGCGAGGCGCTGCAGTCCTCTTGGACGGTGCGCAGGCAGCTCCCCATATGCCGATCGACGTCCAGGACATTGGCTGTGATTTCTATGCGATCTCGGGTCATAAGATGTTCGGCCCGACGGGTATCGGAATCCTGTACGGTCGGGAGGAGTTGCTAAAAGCCATGCCACCGTACCAGGGTGGTGGTGAGATGATTCGCACGGTCACGTTCGAGGGCACCACGTTTGCGCCGCCGCCGAGCCGGTTTGAGGCAGGCACGCCGCACATTGCCGGTGCGGTTGGGTTAGGGGCAGCCATCGGTTATATGGATGGAATCGGGTGGGAGTTGATACAGGGTCAGGAAGCAGCTCTATTGGAATACGCCCTCACGCAGCTGCAGACGGTGCCTGGGCTCCGAATAATAGGTTCGGCGGAATCGCGAGCAGGTGTGGTGTCATTTATCATGGAGGGTGTACACGCTCACGACATAGGTACGATAGTAGACCAGGAGGGCGTGGCGATCAGAACCGGACATCACTGTACACAGCCGGTGATGGATTTCTTCGGTGTGCCGGCCACCGCCCGTGCCTCGTTCGCTTTTTACAATACCATTGAAGAAGTGGATGTGTTGATAGGTGCGTTGAGAAAAGCAAGAAAGGTGTTTGGTTGATGGCGGAACTTGGGGATCTTTACCAACAAGTCATTCTGGATCACAATAGAAGTCCACGAAACTTCCGAGTCATGGAGGACGCCCAGAGGGTCGCCATCGGTGACAACCCGCTTTGTGGAGACAAGATCAAAGTATACCTGAAGCTAGACGGAGACGTGATTGAGGAAGTGAGCTTTCATGGATCGGGTTGTGCGATCTCCCAAGCATCAGCCTCACTTATGACCACTGCCGTGCTTGGCAGGACCGCCGATGCAGCTAATGAACTCTTTCGCATGTTTCATGACATGGTAACCGATCCAGGCCAAGGAGAACCCAATCGGAAGGCACTCGGCAAGCTGGTGGCTTTTGCTGGAGTGCGTGAGTTTCCCGCCCGTGTGAAGTGTGCTAATCTTGCCTGGCATACGTTGCATGCGGCGCTTGATCAGCAAGCTGAGCCAATCTCGACCGAGTAACCGAAATTGAGGGAGCGGGCTACAGGATACGAATGGAGAAACGCGGAATGAGCGATGGTGTGTTTGAGCAAGTCGCGTCAGTCGCAGATTTGACTCAGGGCGTACCGATGGATGTGGAACTCAGCAATGATGAGCAGGTTTGCATCATTAAGATCGGGAAGGACGTGTACGGGATCTCCAACAACTGTCCCCACGCCGACTTCCCCATGGCGGATGGTGAGATGGTCGACGACTACATCATTGAATGCGGCCTGCACGGGGCCCAGTTTGATGTTCGTGACGGACGGGTGCTCGAACTGCCTGCCACCGAACCGATCGGGTGCTACGACGTTAAGATCGAGGACGGCGCGGTTTGGGTCAGGCCGAATCGCTCCTGACGCCTAAAGAGAAGAGCCAGTCGCCTTCCTCTTGCACTCCTCAGCATAACGATGGTCGCCGCGGCGCCGTTGCCAGGCCAACTCAGGTCATGGTCTGGTGCAAAGCGCGGCTGCTGCGCTTGGCTACCGGCGG
>JARRLJ010000095.1:0-6194 GCA_037387025.1 Gemmatimonadales bacterium | reverse complement strand
GTAGGCTTGGGAACGCTGCCCTTCGACTGTTACGGCGGCTGCGCTACGGACTGGGAAGAAGTGCAGTTCAATTCGTGTACCACCGAGCATATGAGTTTCCGGTATTCGGCGTGCCGCTCGATCCACTCCGCGGTCAGCGGATATTGGCGTATCTGTACGACCGCGGTCTGATCGGTCCGCACGACGTTTCTGAGCCGATCCCCGCATCGCTCGATAACATCTCCCGCGTGCACACAGCTGCCTATCTCGACGCGATCGACAAGCGCGAGACTATGAACGACGTTCTCGGATTTACCATCCAGGACCCAAAGTGGCAGGAGTTCATTGATCTTCAACGACTAATGGCAGGCGGAACCGTTCAGGCAACGAGGATGGCGCTGCGTACCGGAAGAGTGACTGTGAACCTCGGAGGTGGATTCCATCACGCCACTCCGGATCGGGGCATGGGCTTCTGCATCATCAATGACGTCGCGGTTGCGATTAGGCGATTGCGGAACAGGGGTTTCAACGATCCGATTCTGGTCGTCGATCTCGACATCCACGATGGGAACGGGACTCGCGTTGTGTTCGCCAATGACGCTAGCGTATACACCTTCTCAATCCATAACGACACATGGGATGACGGGCCCGCTGTCGCAGACACCTGTTTGCCGTTGGGTTCGGATGTCGATGACAAGCAGTACCTGACGACGCTCGAGCGCGAAATGCCAGGCGTTCTCGAGGAGCACAATCCTGGTCTGGTCATCTATGTTGCGGGGGTAGATCCGGCTTCAGATGATGAACTGGGAAACTGGCGCATTTCGAAAGCGGGGATGTTAGGACGGGATCGCTTTGTCATGGAACAGGTGCGGCAACCCGGACGCGACATCCCAATGGCGATCGTCCTGGGTGGCGGGTACGGTGAGCGCGCCTGGAGTCACACAGCTCGTCTGTTGGTGTGGATGTTGTCTGGCAAAGAGGTAGATCCGACTGAAGATGTTGATGCAATAGCCAGACGCTTCCGGCGGATTGAAAGGGTAGCGCAATGCAAGGAGGCTGAAGCACGAGCCTCAGGACCGGATTGGGAACTCGAGGCTGACGATTTGCAGGCGCTGGGTGTCGGCGTTGGCGGAGACCAGCGAGTACTAGGGGCATATACCAGACACGGGATCGAGCTGCAGTTGGAGAGGTTGGGCATACTCAATCAAATTCGGGCCAAGGGATTCCCAGCACCTATCATAACAGTGGACGCGTCATCCTCTCTGGGAGATACGATTCGCGTCTATGGTGATTCTAATGAGTCTGATCTTCTTATCGAACTTCGCGCCCGCCGGGACAGGGCCTCCGTTTCAGAAATGGAGGTGCTGTATGTCGAATGGTTGTTGCTGCAAGACCCCAGGAAAGACTTTGCAGACAATAGGCCCCGCCTGCCAGGACAAGAGCATCCCGGCCTCGGGTTGCTCCGCGAAATCGTAGCGCTGCTGTTGGTGGTCTGTGAGCAGTTGGGTCTGGACGGCATTATGTTCGTGCCGGCTCATTACTACATGGCAGCACTTGGACGCCGCCACCTACGGTTCGTCAAGGCTGCGGATGCGGCGGTGTTCGAATCGTTGAGAGCCGCTGTCGCTGAGTTGGATCTGGCGGTGGCAACCAAGGTGATCGATGAGGGCCGAGTTGTGGACGCAACAACCAGCGCACCGGTCACCTGGCATACCCCGCCGATGATCCTTCCAGTGAGTGAACGACTCGCTCGACGCTTCGATGGTCCCGATTCCGAAGCCTCTGTTCTGCAGCTCCGCTCTGAGCTACGCTACCAGCTCACGTCGATCTGATTACGTCGGCTGGCCCCAGAGCCTCGGCAACTAGTCGTGCTTGCTCAGCTTGGTGCTTGATCAGGTATCCCTCCGCCGGGCTGGAACGTTCCGGCCTGGCCAAATAACGTACTGTGGTCCACTCAGGTGCTAGCTCCATTAGTTGAGGCACGACCCATTTGCGAGCGCCCATGTTCATCGGCTCCTCCTGGAGCCAGATGATTTCACGTACGGACGGATACCTCGCTATCAGTTCACTAACCGCGTCCTCTGGGAAGGGATAGAGCAACTCGATGCGGGCAAGCGCCACGTGTATAGCGTGGGGCCGTTCCGTTGCGGTTGCCGCGTCATAGTAGATCTTTCCGGAGCAGAAGACGATTCGCGTCACTGTTTCGGGTGAACCCGGGAGGGTGGGATCGTCCATTATGAACTCAAACCGGCCATCTACGAGTTCCGATACCGTCGAGACCGCCCGTGGATGCCGCAGCAGACTCTTCGGGGTCATGACGAACAGCGGACGGAGCTGTGTGTGTTTCGCCTGGCGTCTCAGGAGGTGGAAGTACTGTGCCGGCGTCGAGCAGTTGGCTACCCGGATGTTACCCTCTGCCCCCAGGGCCAGGTAGCGCTCGAGCCTTGCGCTGGAATGTTCCGGCCCTTGTCCCTCGTACCCGTGTGGTAGGAGCAGCACCAGGCGCGACGTCTCGCCCCACTTGGCAAGTCCCGCAATTACGAATTGATCGATAATCACTTCAGCGTTGTTGGCAAAGTCGCCGAACTGCGCCTCCCATAATACGAGTGCTTCGGGGGCAGCGACGCTGTAACCGTATTCAAATCCGAGTGCGGCGTACTCCGACAGCGGGCTGTTGTGCAGTTCGATTGGTGCCGATGCGCTGCTCAGGTTCTCTATGGGTGTATACCTAGTACCGGTATTCGCATCGTGCAGCTCGAGGTGGCGTTGGCTGAATGTTCCCCGCACGGTATCCTGACCGACCAAGCGAAGTGGAACGCCTTCGATCAGCAATGAACTCAGAGCCAAAGCCTCGGCATGCGCCCAGTCCAGTGATCCGCCCTCTGCAAATGATGTAACTCGACGCTTGAGTTGCCGTAGTAGCTTCTGGTTGACGGTGAATCCATCGGGCACGCTCGTGAGTTGCGTGTTCAGGTCTAGCAGGATCTCCCCAGAGACTCTCGTATCGGGTTCCTCCGCCACCGTCCATTCGCCGCTCAGACGTACCTGCTCGTCATCCGCTTCACTCTCTGCTTGAGGCCGCAATCGTTCGTGGGCGCGACGTAGTTCTTCCCATATCTCCGTTGTGACACGATCGACTTCTTCTTGTGTGACAACGCCCTCCGACTGAAGTGCGGCAGCGTACAGCTCTTTGACAGGTGGATGCACGTCGACACGGGCGTACATCTTTGGCTGAGTGTAGCGTGGCTCGTCCCCTTCGTTGTGTCCAAATCTCCTGTATCCCACGAGGTTGATGACGCAGTCGTTCTCGAACTTGTCACGATACAGCATGGCCAGTTGCACAGCCGCGAGACAGGCGTCGGGGTCGTCTGCGTTCACGTGAATGATCGGCACATCGAAGCCCTTTGCCAGATCGCTGGCAAAGTCGGTGGATCGCGCCTCCCAGGGATCCGTCGTGAATCCAATCTGGTTGTTGGTGATGATGTGCAGGGTGCCCCCTGTGTCGTATCCCTCGAGGCATGCCAGATTGAATGTCTCGGCTACGACCCCCTGCGCCGCGAACGCTGCGTCCCCATGCATCAGCATCGGCACCACCCGTTTTGAGTGGTGTGTGATCTGCGTGCCGCTTCTATTCGTCTGGTAAGCTCGTACGTGTCCTTCTACCACCGGATTGACGGCCTCCAGGTGACTGGGGTTGGGCATCAACACCACCTCCACCTTTTCCCCATGTAGGCACTCGAACGTACCGCTCGCGCCGTAGTGATACTTGACATCGCCGGTGCCGCGGCCCGCCGCCAGTGTGTCATGCGTGTCGTGGCCACCCTCGAATTCCGCCAATAGTGATTCGTACGGCACCCCCAGGATGTGAGTTAGTACGTTGAGCCGGCCTCGGTGGGCCATGCCCATTACAACGTCCTCCGCTCCTTGCTCGGCCGCGAGATCGATAGCCATCTCGAGCACCGGTACCAGCATTTCGAGCCCCTCGATGCCGAATCTCTTCTGTCCGAGATAGGTACGGTGCAAGAACTCCTCGAGCGCCGTGGTTCTGATTAGGCTCGTTAGCGTACGTAACTTACGGTCGCTGGTGAGCATTCTCCGATGAACACTCGATTCTATCACCTGCCGTAGCCACACTCGTTCCCGGTGGCTTGCGATGTGTTCGATCTCGTACGCGATAGTGCCGCAGTACATCTCCTGCAAGTGCGGCAAGGCTTCGGCGAGTGTTTGACCCTCTACATAGACTCCCAGCACTGCAGCAGGTATTCGCTTCATGATTTCCGGCGTGAGGCCCACTGACTTGGGATGTAGTGCCGGGTCCCCGATCGGGTCCGTGCCCAATGGATCCAGTCGGGCGGCGAGATACCCGTGGGTTCGATATGCGCTCACGAGAGACATCGCTGACGCAACGTGGGTTAGGAATTCGCGACCCAACCCGCCAACATTATCTGCGCCGGGGGAAGTGACGATATCCTGTACCACCGGGACCGCGCCCACGGAGATCTGCACTCCCATCTGGTGCGCTACCTCTTCGTAGAACCCATCTTCGCCCTGCAACAGCCGATCGATCCGCTGCAAGAACATGCCCGATTCGGCGCCCTGAATGATGCGGTGATCGTACGTGCTCGTTACGGTCATGGTACGAGTGCCGCCCACTACACGGATCGCGCCGGTCGCCACGATCGAGCCTTGACCTCGCATCAGGCGGGGGACCGAAGCGACCGTGCCGATCGTACCCGGGTTCGTGAGTGTTAGCGTCGCACCGAGGTATTCGTCGGGCATGAGCTTGCCATCGCGCGCTCCTGCAACCAATCGCTCATATTCGTCGTGGAATTCCCGGAAAGTCATTCCATCGGCCTGCTTGACAACTGGCACCATGAGCTTGCGTTTGCTATCCTTGCCTTCCGTATCCACCGCGAGCCCCAAGTTGACCGCTCCCGCGTCAGTTCGGTACGGGGTGCCATCGTGCTCGACGACGGCATGTCCCATGACGGGATAGGCGCCGGCCGCGCGCACTATTGCCCAGCCGATGAGGTGAGTGAACGACAGCTTGATGTTGCGGGATGCGAGCTCTCTGTTCAGCTGCGCACGAGTCTGCCACAGCCGTTCAACGTCCAGCTCACGAAACGACGTGGCCGTCGGAATCGACAGGCTGGCCTCCATGTTTTGGAGCAGCCTCAGGGCGGGGCCTTCTATGGGAACTGACGAGCGAGCGGGCGAAACAGTTGGTGCAGCCGCAATAGCGGGCTTTGTTTGGACCGCCTCATCGGCTTCGTCTGCTACCGCTGCCTCCGCTCTTCCGTTGTTTGCCGGTTCCGCACCCATTAGCCCGTTGTCAAACAACTCCTGCCACTCGGGTGGCACGGACCTGGGGTCCTTCAGGTAATCTTCGTAGAGTGCTTGTGCGAAACCTGAGTTTACGGTCTCAAATACATTCTCGAACACTTAGATCTCCTGCTCTTACATACTGGCGTTGCCTGTCCCTCGGTGACGGAAGATAGAGGGGGCGATGGTCAGCGGTCCAGCCAAGGAGGGGGACTATGTGAAGTTCGGTGGGTGTGCCAACGAGCTGGGTGATCGTAGCCTAAAGTTGCAAAAACAATAATAAACAATAAAATACATCAACACATGACGCCCTTTTTCCTCAAGCAGGAGGGCCTAATGACGGAGGAGAGCGTTCGGCACAGCCAGCAGTCGTCCGGTAGCTACCAGGATTTCTTATCCGGCCTGCTTTCGAACAGAGAGCATTTGTTCACAGAGGTAGTGGAGGGATCGGGGCTTGAGCGGAAGCTGCGGTATTCGCTCGCCACTCTGATCTCGCTAACGGTGTTCTACGGGCTGGTTGCGGGTGCTTGGTCCGGTCCCTTGCAGGCGCTCTCTGCCGGGATCAAGCTGCCGTTACTTGTTCTCGCCACCATGATCATCTGCTTTCCTGCTTTCTATGTGGTGCAGATCTTGGTCGGGTCGCGATTGCGACTAATGCAGGTGCTGGTCTTGGTCCTGGCGGCCCTAGCTTTGACCGCGATTCTGCTGGCGGCGTTCGTGCCGGTAGCTGCCTTCTTCCTCATTACTGGGGCCAACTACTACTTCCTTCAACTACTGCACATTATCGTGGTTCTGGTTGCGGGATTGTTCGGTATGTACGCCCTGCACGAAGGGCTATCAGTGGTGTGTGAGCAGCGTGGTGTATACCCGCGCAAGGCTCTCACAATCATGCG
>JARRLJ010000094.1:0-6205 GCA_037387025.1 Gemmatimonadales bacterium | reverse complement strand
CTCCCGAGGTCAGCCTAACTAGTAAACGGACTGAACAGCATAACCACAGATGCTACATCCCTTCCGCAGCATAGCGACGAACAAAGAGGATGCAGCATGCAGAACTACCTGCAGATAGCCTTGCTAGTCATGTCTGGAGTCAAGCGTTAATTGAGTACTAACTGAACACGCGAACGCTCTGTTCATTCATGTCGCGTTAGAAGCACTCGTCACTGCGCTTGGCCAGCGCTCGATCCCACCACATCCTGAAGCTGCCCGGTGTCTACGTACTGCTGGAACTTGGTGATCTTCCCGTCCGCCAAGCTCCATATGTGACAGAACTGCGCGTCGATGGACTTCCCGGTCTCCTTGTACTCGCCTGTGTAGCGACCCTCGACCGTGACGGTGTCACCGGCGTCGTGGAACGAGACAGGGTGTACGGTAAATCCGTTCCACTCTTCACCTAGCTTGGCAAAGAGGTTGGCCACGATCGCGTCCGGCCCCACCCACGCTTCTCCGCTCGGCATGTACGGGTTTCCCTCAGCCTCGTGCCAGCGGATCTCCGGGGCCATGGCACCTATTACCGTCTCCATGTCACCACTCCCGAACGCCTCGTATACGCCTTTCACCAGGTTCGAACCACTCATGTCTCTGTCCTCCATCTGAATGCGATGTCAGCGCCGCTTGCTGCGTGATCTCGAACTACTGTCCTGCAATCTGCAATCTGCAGCAAGGTCAGTAGGGGGAGAAGAATATAGCCCGAGCCCCTAGATCGCCACGATGACGCTTGTGAAGACAGTCACAAGACGACGGTGGAGGTACCTCTATCATGTGACGGCAGATACCGAACCAGACGTCATGCCAGTCACACCAACGTTCTCGGAAGACTTCTACAAGAAGCTCGGGCACGGAATCGCCGACGAGTTCGTGAACTGGTTCAACCAGGTGCATACCGCGTTTCGCACTGATCTCAAGGATCTCAACGAACTCAACTACGCGCGCTTCGAGTCATTCGGCTGGCGGGCACCTAGGAACGAGGGCATTCTTAGCGCCCGAAACGCTTCGATCGCACGGACAAGGAACCTCTCGGATATCATACCGGCGCGAGGACTTGCCGTCTAACAGCCACGCTCAGCGGCCGTTCGCTGCTTCGTATTGTGGGCCGGCACGCCGCTTCGCATGGCTAGACCAGTGTCTTCGATGCGATCCATGCCGCGACCTCCCTCACGACCTCGTGCGCCATGACATGATCGATACGGGCGTATTCGTCCGGCATGCCCGTCTCGCACCTCTGAAACGCATGGTTCATACCGGCCAGCTCTCGGACCGCCCAATCACGCTTGCCCAACCGCTCAATCAAGTTGCGAGCGGCCGCGAGGTTCTCGAGGGCAGGTGCCTGGACGTCCTTCGCGCCATAGACCACGAGCACCGGACACTTCACACGGGAAGCACCTCGACTCGGATCCCAACTCAGGCAAGTGGACAGGCACGGTGATGAAAGCAGTTTCAGGAACTCAGGGCCGGAGAGCGCGTCGGCGCCGAGTATCACCTTTGTGCCCTCGTTGAAGATGCGAGCTGCCAAGCTGCCCGCCAATTCCAGGAGTTCTGGTTGGGACTCTCGTACGCTTCCGGAGCGCGCGACCTCGACGAGAGTACCCAGTTCCGACACATACCGCTCGTATGTGCGATCCCGCTGCAGCTCCCCGCGCGCCAGCAAAGCGAGCGACCGTATCACGTTGTCCTTTCCGGAAAGCAGCGGGCTCGCCATCAGCACGCAAAACGCGGTCTCCGGTCGCTCGGCTGCGGCCGTCAGGGCGACCATGCCACCCTCGCTGTGTCCGATCAGTCCGATCCGCTCCTTGGGAGCCTGCGTGTGGCCGGCGACATACTCCGTCGCACCCACGACATCAGCTACGAACTCTGTCGGTCCGGCTGAGCTGAAGTCGCCCTCCGATTCTCCGACACCGCGTTTGTCGTATCGCAATGATGCGATGCCTGCCGCGGCCAGCGCATGGGCCAGAACGCGGAACACGGCGTGGCCGACAATTCTGACGTCGCGATCGATCGGCCCCGTGCCGGACACGAGAACAGCAGACGGACAGTCACGCCCTTTGGAGGGCAGGACGAGCGTCCCGGCCAGCGCAGTAAAGCCATCGGCGCTCGGGAACGTGACTCCAGTCTCAGTGAACGCGTTTCGGGCCTTGCGGTCTAACGACCGCGCGGGATGTGTCATTGCTCGGCACTCGTCACGGCAAAGGAGCCGTCGAGCAGTGCCGTGACCACGGCCGGGCAGCGGGAGAAGTCGGCCTCGGGATCCATGGCAGCCTGAACGGTGAAGCCGAGGGCGAGGGCTACGCACACGCGGGCCACCGACTCCGGGTCGAGATCGGCGGTGATCTCGCCCTGCTCCTGTCCTCGGCGCACCGCCTGCTCCAGCGGCTCGATCAGGTTCGCCCCCGCCGCGAGGAACAGCTTGCGTAGCTGCGGGGTGTGCAACGCCTCGCCCCACATGCGCACGTCCAGGCGTGAGCTTTGGCGGATCACCTCCGAATCCATGAACCCCATCACCTTGCCGAGGATCTCGGCCAGCGAGGGCGGTTCCGCCCCGTCGACTTCGCTCAAACCCAGGGCGTGGCGTGTGTTTTCCCGGCCCAGCTCGCCCACAGCCTCGAGGATCTGGTCCTTGCTCTTGAAGTACCCGTAGACAGCGCCGGCGCTCAGGCCCGCACGATCGCATATATCTCGCACGGTCGTCTGGTGGAACCCTTTGTCACTGAAGCACTTACAGGCTGCGTTCAGAATCTGGGAGCGGCGGGCTTCGACATGGGCTTCGGTGACTTTGGGCATCGTGACCTCCTGAAACCGAACATACACTCGTTTTTAAAAACGAGCAACCGTTTTGTATGAAGTGGAGCCTCTCCGGAGTCAGTTTGTGCACCCGCCCTCCGCAACCTGAAACAAATCCCATCTCGTCCCCGTTATGTGAATCATTCAGATAGTTATATGAATGGTTCATATAGTCGCAGTCTGTGATCTGAATCGGTCACTTTGAACGAACGAGTCCCGCATGAACGACCCAAGGGAAGCCCTTCCTCTCACCACACTTACGTATCACATCCTGCTCGCGCTCGCCGATCATGACAGGCACGGGTACAGCATCATCAAGGAAGTGGAGCAGCGAACCGGCCAGAGCATGCAGATCGAAACCGGGGCACTGTATCACGCGATCAGGCGCATGCGCAATGAGAAGTTGATCGAGCCGGCTCCGCCGGTTGAGCACCAGTCAGCCGAGCAACGCAGAAGGCGCACGTATCGCCTCACGGAGTGGGGACGGGACGTACTGGCGGCGGAATCGGCGCGGCTCCGACAACTAGTGGACATTGCGGAAGCAAAGCAGGTGCTGCAGGCGCGGACAACATGAGTCGCAACCGCTCGATCGGGCCTTCCCCGTTGTGGCTATGGCTCTTCCGCCGAGCCCTGTTGCTCCACCCACCTCGCGTACGCACTGAGTACGGGAGCGAGATCGAAGACGTGTTCCGCGCTCGGGTAGAGGAGGCGCGCAGTACCGCTAGCGGTCGCAAGCAGTGGGGCTTCCAGATGCGGGAGGTCAAAGGCCTCATCCGGACCGGGCTCAGGGCGAGATGGGAGGTCCGGAATCGACGACGACAGTCGGCTCACCCTCCGCGGCGACAATCAACTAGTAAGGAGAGCGGATTCATGACCGGATTCATGGCGGACATCCGAGTGGCCCTGCGTAGCCTTCGCAAGGCTCCGGGGTTCACGCTCTCGGCTGCGATCATCCTGGCCCTCGGCATCGGAGCCAATATCACCGCCTTTTCCGCCTTGAAGGTTGCGGTTCTCACGCCGCCGCCGTTTCCCGAGGCGGACCGACTGGTGAGCGTGGACCTGACGCGGTCGAGTGACGGCAGGGATTGGCTCACCCGGTGGGCATATCCCTACATCGAGCGGCTCGCCGACTGGCCCGACCGCCTGATCGATCCGGTCGCGGGATACAGGGAGCGTGTGGTGACGCTGACCGGGTTCGGCCCGGCCACCGATCTGAACATCGAGGTCGTTTCACCCGGTTACTTCGAGGTCGTCGGCTATCCGCTCACGATGGGACGGGGGTTTGTCGCCGAAGAGGCGGATCCGACAGGACCCTATCGGGTGACAGTCGTCTCACACTCCTTCTGGCGAACCCAGATGGGAGGCGACCCATCCGTGCTCGGGCGGGAGATTCAGCTGAATGGAGTTGGCTTCCAGGTTGTGGGTGTGGCCGCCCCGAACTTCTTCGGATTCACGGGGCGTGCAGTGCTGTGGCTGCCTCCCGGCGCCTACGCGGTGCTTCAGCCCGGTGTCCTGCAAGAGGCCGGGAATCATCTGGTTTGGGTGGTGGGACGCTTGCGTCCCGGGGCTACGCTGGCGGCCGCCGACGCACAGATGGAGGCCGTTGGTCAGGCCATAGCAGAGGAGTGGCCCGGTGACAATCCCTATGGTGCCGGCGTGAGGTCGTTCGCCGAAGTATGGACGAACCCCTCTGCCGTCGCGGCTTCAGTATTCCTATTAATTGCGGCCGGGTTGGTACTACTCGTGACGTGCGCGAACCTGGCCGGGCTGCTGTTCACCCGCGCGCTGAGGAGAGTACGCGAAGGCGCGGTCAGGCGGGCACTGGGAGCATCCAGATGGCGCCTGATTCGTTCGTTCCTGGTGGAGAGCGTGGCGTTGACCGCATTGGGAGGCCTGGTGGGGCTCGGACTCTCGCTGTGGGGCATGCGTGTGCTCACGGTGGCATGGCCGGCCCAGTTCCTCCAGGGGAACGGCATCGGAATGCAGGTGATCGACCCGGACGGCCTATCGCTCGATGCGCGCGTGATCGCTTTCGCCGTGCTGGGGTCTCTCGGTACGGCGTTGCTGATCGGTCTGATACCGGCACTTCGCGTCTCGTCGTTCCGCATCACAGACCATCTCAAGGACGGAGCCGGCGCGACCAGACGTCGCGGCGGGATCGCGGGCGTCGACCCGCAGGCCTTTCTCGTCGGTGCGCAGGTTTCTCTCGCTCTGATGTTGCTCGTCGGTGTCGGCCTCATGGGCAGCACCGTCGGCCGCTTGCTTGGGGTGGACGCCGGGTTCCGAACGGACAGGCTGCTCTCGTTCGAGTTCTCCAACCCTCAGGCCGTTCCCCGACCGGACTTCAGTAATGAAACGGTGATGCGCTCTCACACAGTCCTCGCGGCTCAGTTCGACGACGAACTCCAGCAGCGGTTGGAAGCCATTCCCGCTATAGAAGGGGTTGCATTGTCCTCCGGTGCGATCCTCAAGCATTTCGAGGCCGTGCTGGGTTTTAGCATTGAAGACAGCGAGTCCGGGATGACCGACGTGGGGAGCGCCGGGGTGGTGCCGGTCTCCGACAACTACTTCGATCTGCTGGGTATCCCAGTTGTCAGTGGCCGAGTGTTCGACCTTTCAGATGGGCTGCGCGGCCCTCCGGTCGTGGTGCTGAGTCAAACGGCGGCAGGGAGATACTTCCCCGATCAAGACCCGATCGGTAAGCGGGTTGCCACCCAATTTGCCTTCCCAGACAGGGAAACCGCGGAGGTAGTAGGGGTCGTCGGTGACGTCATATACACCGGTCCTGCCAACCAAAGATGGCCTGTCATCTACTACTCGTTGCGGGAGCGAAGCGGCCCAAGGTATGCGAGCGTACGAACGACGGGAAACCCGAGCGAGGTCATCCGACAGATTCAAAACGAGATCTTTGCCTTGGACCCGACGATTGCGATGCGCAACGTCACCACGATGGACCAACTCATCTCCGGCTCTGTCGGCGATCGTCGCCTCATCTTCTGGTTACTCGCCATTTTTGCCACGATCACCGTGCTCCTTGCGGCAGTGGGTACGTGGGGAGTGGTCGCCTACTCTGTTGCGGAACGTCGGCGAGAGCTTGGGTTGCGCATTGCACTCGGCGCCGAAACCACACGTGTGCGTCGCCTTGTCTTACGGAGGAGCGTGCTCACGGCTCTGGTTGGTGTGGTGCTCGGCCTGGCCGGTGCGTGGGCGTCAGGCCGTGTTCTGGAGGCGTTTCTCTGGAACACGAGTGCGCACGATCCCAGAGTCTTCCTAGGTGGGGGAGCGCTCCTTTTCCTGGTGGTTCTCGGTGCCAGTTACCTGCCGGCCCGGCGCGCGGTACGGCTCGATCCAGTCGAGGTCTTGAGAGCGGCGGAGAAGC